>JAGYMT010000391.1 GCA_018400335.1 Kiritimatiellia bacterium
AAACATTATTCCATTGTTCCATCATTCCAATATTCCATGGGATGCTACTGTTTCCGGTTATTCCCTGTTTCTTCACTTCGAATCCAGCCGCATTTAGCATAGGTATTAAAGACTAGCAGTTCTTCCGTTGATGACAAGGGTTAGCACACAGTTCAGTGAAAATGAATGATGACAATTCTCCCGCAATTTGATAGAAGAGCTTTCGTAAATCATTAGTAAGCAAAGGGGGTATCCAAATGCAGAACGAAAAAGTGCGGATAAAAAGCGGGATTGCGTTGATATCCGTGGCTTTGTCCGTGCTGTGCACCCTTGGCTCAACTGCGTTCGCGGGGGATCAGCCCGTTATTATTGACCATACCTGCACGGATGTCACGAAGATTCCAAAGGCTTTTATTGAGAAGTCGAAAGATATGTTCAGGATCGCCTACGGGCACACGTCACACGGCAGCCAGATCGTTTCGGGAATGGAGGCGCTCAGCAAAAGTGACCCGGATCTCTTCGGATTTGGACGAGGTGACGGAAACAATCTCTACCTGCTTGACGGGACGCCGGGCGGCGACCTGGGCAATCCCGATCGCAGGACCTGGGCACAGCGAACGAGATCACTGCTCGACAGTAAGGATAAGGATCTGAACGTGATTATGTGGTCATGGTGCGGACAGGTCAGCAGTGCTTCGAAAGAGGATATTGCAACCTATCTGGACCTTATGAGCGGACTGGAAAAGGAGTTCCCGAAGGTCACCTTTGTTTACATGACAGGCCATCTGGACGGCTCCGGCGTGAACGGCAACCTCAACCGGCGCAACAGCCAAATCAGGGAATTCTGCAGTAAGAACGGAAAAGTGCTGTTCGATTTTGCCGATATCGAGAGCTTTGATCCCGACGGCAGAACGAACTACATGGAGCTCGGCGCCAGGGACAGTTGTGACTACAAGGAGAACGGCGGACGCAAAAACTGGGCGGACGAGTGGCTGGCCAGGAACCCCGATAATGGAATCGCGCTGCCCCGTAGCGCGGCGCACAGCAGACCGCTGAACGGCGCACTAAAAGGGCGGGCGTTCTGGTGGATGATGGCGCGGCTCGCCGGATGGGATGGCAGACCTTGACCAACACCTGATCCGTGACGGGGTCAGTATGCCGCGTATACAACTCGCCCGGGGTTAATCTTCTGAATACTGCACTTGCAAAACCTTCGAAGGAGGTTTTGCAAGTGGCTCAATCAATTTGCGGAGAACTGCGGGCCGCAATAACGCAATGGCCCCGCCCCCCCCAACTTCCCGACTTCGACTGAAACCTAAAAACCGCGTCATCTTGTCGCACCAACTCCGACATGTGAGCCATTAAGGCGTTGCCGTTATGCATTGGAATCGCAAACAAATCCGGCATGATATTATTTATTCATTTAGCATTCAAGATCTTACAGCCGAACATACACAACCCATCCCAAATCTGGCACGGTTATTGCTATTCATTCATCGCTTTTTGACAGAGTATTCTTATATAGAGATGTTTCATATATAACAAAAGGATAAAACCATGGCAAAAGTAATTGGAATGGATTTGGGCACGACCAATTCATGCATGGCAGTGATGGAAGGCGGAGAGCCCGTTGTTATTCCCAATGCAGAAGGGATGCGGACGACACCGTCAATAGTAGCGTTCACGAAGACGGGCGAGCGTCTTGTAGGTCAGTCGGCGAAACGCCAGGCCGTAACAAACTCCACGAACACCATATTCTCCATAAAGAGATTCATGGGCAGGAAGTTTGAAGAGGTGGCTCACGAGATCTCGCTGGTTCCATACAAAGTTGTCAAGGCGGACAACGGGGACGCAAACGTGGAGATAGGCGACAGGACCTATTCGCCGCCCGAGATTTCCTCGATGATTCTGCAGAAGATGCGGGCCGACGCCGAGGCGTATCTGGGCGAAAAGGTCACCCAGGCCGTAATAACGGTTCCGGCCTATTTCAACGACAGCCAGCGCCAGGCAACCAAGGATGCAGGCAAGATCGCGGGGCTCGAGGTGCTGCGAATCATCAACGAGCCGACAGCCGCGTCCCTCGCCTACGGGCTCGATAAGAAGAAGGATGAGAAAATTGCCGTCTTCGATCTCGGCGGCGGAACTTTTGATATATCCATACTCGAGATCGGCGACGGCGTTTTCGAGGTCAAGGCCACCAACGGCGACACGCACCTTGGCGGAGACGATTTCGATCAGGCCGTAATGGACTGGCTCGCTAACACGTTCAAGCAGGAACAGGGCGTGGATCTCTCGAAAGACCCCATGGCGCTCCAGCGCCTCAAGGAGGCCTCGGAGAAAGCCAAGTGCGAAATCTCCACCGCCCAGCAGACGGAGATCAACCTGCCCTTCATCACGGCGGACGCTTCCGGCCCCAAGCATCTGAGCGTGAGCCTCACCCGCTCCAAGCTGGAGCAGCTTGTTGACACACTGGTGGACAGGACTACGGGTCCGGTTACAGCATGCCTGAAGGATTCCGGCCTGAGCAGGAGCGAGATTGACGAAGTTGTTCTCGTGGGCGGAATGACCCGCATGCCTAAGGTGCAGGACAAGGCGAAGGCTATGTTCGGCAAGGACGCGCACAAGGGCGTGAACCCGGACG
>JAGYMT010000392.1 GCA_018400335.1 Kiritimatiellia bacterium
TATACACGGTTTTGCCTGGACGCGGTTCATGCATCTCGCCGTAAATCCGCGCGATTCCCAGCCAGTCTTCCAGCTTTTCCTTGCGCAGATTACGCTTGATCAAGTAATGCTTCCCGGCTGCGCGCAATCTCCTCACGTTCTCCGCCGCGTCATTGCCGGAATCCATTCTGACCAATATTTCTCTGCTTATCCCGGAGAGTTTCAACAACTCGAATGTCGCGGCCAAAAACTCCGGCGTCCCCTTCTTCAATAAGGGTCTATTTAGGGTGTCCGAGCACGAAATGCAATCACAAACTTATACCGTCCGTATAGAATGGAAATTGCCGGATGTTAATGGCGAATGTTCCTTTTCGCCGCCTTGCGCAGGAACGTTTCCGGCCGGATGCCGAAGCGGCGCGCGAAGAGGCGGCTGAAATAGAGCGGATCCTTGAAGCCCGCCGCCCGGGCAACCTGTTTCACGAGCATTTCGCCCTCGCCGAGAAGCCGGCGGGCACGGGCCAGGCGGACCTCGTTTAAATAGCGGTGAACCGGCATCTTCTCTGATTTCCGGAACACAGCGTTCAAGTGACCCGGCGAATAATGGACGAGCTCCGCTATAGCGGCAAGCGAAATATCCTGCCAGTAATATTCATTCACATAGCGCTTAACCTGCTCGACAATCTCTTCATGGTAGTCTGCTGTGTGCCTGCCGGCGTCCTGTTCGGTTAGAAAATAAATTACGCACTCCATGAGCAGGCTGTGGAACTTCGCACGGGCAGCAAAGCTGTCCGCGGCTGTCAGGTCGCGCGCCGAGTCCCACAGTTGCGCGCACATCGGCGGGGTAATCGCCATTCTTTTCCTCGATGTCGAGTAGCCGGAGAGCGGCTGGTATTCAGTAATGTGAAAGAAAAGCGCTGCGGGGAAGACGGTTGCCCAGAGCATTCGATAGCTTTTTTCGGGATCCAGAAAATGCTCGCCGTGAACCGTGCCCGGTATGAATACGTGGGTGGAAAGCCGCGGACATTCCCACCATTGCCCGTTCACGTTGAGGGCCAGCGCGCCGTCAAGCAGGCAGATCAGCTCGAGCTGCGTGTGGGCGTGCGGCCTGTAGAATAGTTTGTTGAACTTCCCGGCGAGCGGCGCGCCGTCCGGCTTCGTGTCCTTCGCGAGGAACTGTATTCCATTCGAGGTCAACGCCCCCAGGAACTCGGATAGATCGCTGTTATTCATGCGTCGTTTTGTCCATGTATGTTTCGCATTTTGTACATCTCTTTTCTTTTGATTTCAAGCAGGATCTCGCGTATTCATTTTGGACAGAAGATTGAATCCGGGATTTGAAGAAAGGAGCGGTCAATGCTTTCAAAACCATATCACAAGTATTCTTCCGATGAGCTGATGGAGGTCGTGGATGTCTTCAACGTGAGTGAGTCCGCGCAAACGCGCATCCGCGCAATTCTCGATGCTGAGCCGCAGGCGCCCGATGCGGGCAACTTCTTTCGCTACTACAATCCGCGCAGCAAGACGGATCTGTTTGAGAAGCTCGTGGCCGAAAAAACGGGAGCGAAGCACGTTCTGGCCGTGAACTCGGGCACCAGCGCGCTGATCGCGGCGCTGGTCGGCGGCGGGGTGGGGCCGGGCGACGAGGTGATAGTGCCGGCCTATACGTTCTTCGCGAGCGCATCCGCCGTGGTTGTCGCCAAGGGCATCCCGATGATAACGGAGGTGGATGAGACTCTCACGCTCGACCCGGCAGCGGTCGAGCGGAACATAACCCCGCGAACAAAGGCCATTCTCCCCGTTCATATGCTCGGGCTGCCGTCGAGGATGGACGAGCTTCGCGCTATAGCAGCGAAGCACAAGCTCCTCGTTATTGAGGACGCGGCGCAGGCATTCGGCGGCAAGTACAAGGGGAAATATCTCGGCACGCTTGGCAGTGCAGGCTGCGTGAGCCTGGATGCCTACAAGGTGATAGGAACCGGCGAGGGCGGGCTGGTGCTGACCGATGACGAGTGGCTCTACACCCGCGCGCAGAGTTACCATGATACGGCGGCATGCTGGCGGCCGGACCGTTTCGCGCGCGAGCGCAAGCCGGGCGAGCTGTTCTGCGGCGAGAACTACCGGATGCCGGAGATGTGCGCCGCCGTGGGCATAGCCCAGCTCCGGAAACTCGACGCCGTCAACGAGGCCACGCGCGCGGCGTGGAAGCAGTGCCGGGCCGAGGTGAAGCTCCCGTCCTGCGCGAAGTGGGTGGAATGTAATGACGAGGAGGGCGTCTGCGGATATAATCTCGGCATACTCTTCGAGACCGTTGATCAGGCGGTAAGTGTCGTCAACGCCAATATAGGGCTTGGCGGTCTCGCAACGAAGGATACGAAGGGTGTGCGCGACTGGCACGTCTACTGGAATTGGGAGCATATACTCGATCGCAAATCGGCCACTTCCGAGGGGTGCCCATACACCTGCAAGTTTGCGGGAAAAATCCCGGACTACTCGCAGGATATGTGTCCCAAAACGAAGGATATTCTCATGCGCCTGACCGTGATGGGCTTTGCGCCGCCGTACGACGCGGATGCGACCTCGAAACGAGCGGCGAAGCTGTCCACGGACCTGGGAAAATTGTTCGGCGCTTCCGGGATTAG
>JAGYMT010000393.1 GCA_018400335.1 Kiritimatiellia bacterium
TGGGCCTTCTCCCTTGGCCCGGCGATCTTCTCCTCGCGGCGGCAAAGCTCGTCGAGGCAGGGGAGTTCCTTCATGTTCTTGAGGCCGAAATGGTCGAGGAAGAGCTGGGTTGTCCCGTACATCATGGGGCGCCCGGGCAGATCGCTGCGGCCGGTCACTTTGATCAGTTGCGCGTCAAGCAGGTTGCGCACTATGCTGTCCACGTTAACCCCGCGAACGGATTCGATCTCAGGACGAGTTGCCGGCTGGCGGAAAGCTATTATCGCCAGAGTCTCCAGCGCCGGCCGGGACAGACGCGGCGGCTTGCCAAGGTCAAGCAGTTCGCGCAGCCACGGTCCGCAGTCGGGATCGGTCACCAGCCGGAATCCGCCTGCCGCCTCCAGAACGCGTATACCCGAATCGCATCGGATGAGCTCGGCATTGAGCCGGTCAAGCTCTTCCGGTACATCCGCTTCCTTCGCGGTTTGCGCTGTCGCTTGATTACTCGCGGCCACCCTGTCAAGAACGCCCCGTATCTCGGCAATGGAGAGCGGTTCCTTGGCGCCGAAAAGCATTGCGCCGATGATCCGTCTGATGGCGGGTATCTCGATCGGCGGATCAGTACGTTCATCCGCTGTTTCCCCGCCGACGGAAGGATCGGGCGGCAAAGCCCCAGCCCCGGCCTGCGGCGCGCCGGCGTCCAATTCAGTATCCTGCAAGTCCGACTCGTTCAATTTGATCCTCCCGGTCCGGTGGCTTCTGCCTTGACCACCATTATTATCCCGAACAGGCCGTCCTGTATGGCCCTCGCCCGTTTCGACCTTATCAGTTCCAGCAAAGCGAGAAAGGTGCACACTATTTCATGCCGCGTGGCGTCATCCTTGAAAAGATTTAAAAAAGGCATCTGCCCTTCATCCACTATCCTGCGGAGCAGGTATTCAATCTTCTCCGCCACCGTGAAACGCTCGGCGAAAATTTCGCCGGGCGATTCGCGTCTGACCTTCTTCAGAGCCTCATTGAACGCCGAGATCAGGTCGAATATGCTCACGTCCTCCAACTGCACCCCGCTCTCGGGCTCGATATCCACGGCCTCCGAGCCTCTGGCGAAAAGGTTCTCGCGCCGCGCCTCGAGGTCCTGGAGCATTCCGGCCACGTCCTTGAATTTCTTATATTCGACGAGTTGCCGCACGAGGTCCCAGCGAGGATCCTCATCCTCGGGCTCGATCTCCGGCCTGTCCTCGGCGGGAAGCAGCATCCGGCTCTTTATCATCATCAGGGTTGCCGCCATCACGAGAAACTCGCCTGCGATATTCAAATCCAGCATTCTCATCAGACTCAGCGTTTCCATGTACTGCCGCGCCACGAGTTCGATGGGGATGTCGTAGATGTCAACCTCGTCCTTCTTGATCAGGTACAGGAGAAGATCAAGCGGCCCCTCGAAAACCTCCAGCTTGACTTTGTGTTCGGTCGGCAGAGCCAGCCCGGATTCCTCCGCCGCGGCCGCCATCTGCTCTCCGATCTGCGGGTTCTCGCTCATCGCGCTCCCCGCAGTCCGCACGCTTCGCGCGCGGCTCTAAGTGTGGCGCCGATCGTGGCGCGCGCCTTTTGGGCGCCCATCCGGAGTATTTCCTCGATAGTTCCGGGGTCCTTCTCCAGCTCCGCGCGTTTCTCGCGGAACGGCTCGAAATAGGCCAGCATGAGTTCGAGCAGCGCCTTCTTTACCTCGCCATAGCCGAGCCCCCCTGCGCGGTATCGTTCGGCCATCGCCTCGCACTCGTTATCCGAAGCGAAAAGGCGGTAGAGCGCGAACACGTTGCAGCTTTCCGGGTCCTTCTTGTCCTCCACCGTCCTGCTGTCGGTGACAATCCGCATCACGGCCTTGGAAATCGGGACCTTCGGCGCGAACAGATCTATCGTGTTATTGTAGGATTTAGACATCTTCTGGCCGTCGAGCCCCGGCACCACGGCGACCGACTGACGTATAACCGGCTCGGGGATTTTGAAAACCTCGCCGAACTCGTTATTGAACTTGATGGCAATGTCGCGCGTCACCTCCACGTGCTGCTTCTGGTCCTGACCCACGGGAACGCGGTCCGATTGGACGGCGAGAATATCGGCCGCCATGAGCACGGGGTATGCGAACAACCCGTGGCTTGGCGAGATGCCCCTGGCTGTCTTGTCCTTGTATGAATGGCATCTCTCAAGGAGCCCCATTGGCGTCACCACGGAGAGAAGCCACGCGAGCTCGTGCACCTCCGGCACGTCGCTTTGGCGATAGAAGACAGTTCGCTCCGGATCGAGGCCGCAGGCGAGAAAGTCCAGCGCCACGTCGCGGGTCGCATTCCGGAGCTCCGCCGGATCGTGGACGGACGTAAGCGCGTGGTAGTCCGCTATGAAATAAAAAGCCTCACCCTGCTCCTGCAGCTCGATGGCCGGCTTCATCATGCCATAATAGTTCCCTATGTGCAGCTTGCCGGAAGGCTGGATGCCCGATAAGAATCTCATATTCCGCTATCCCTTCCCGTTTCGTGAACAAATCAAACAAATCTAGCGCATCATGCGTCATGAGAAAAGGAAAAAAAGCGGCATGTTCAGGTTTTTTTCTGTACTTATGACATCCATCCGCTAGCCTTTTCATT
>JAGYMT010000394.1 GCA_018400335.1 Kiritimatiellia bacterium
GTGACCAGTAAGTGCGGTTCGGCTGACGTGCTCGCCGAACTCGGCGTGAACATTGAGGCGCCGCCGGAAACGGCGGAGGAATGTATCAGGAGCGCGGGCATAGGATTCCTCTTCGCTCCGAAGCTGCACCCGGCGATGAAGCATGCCGGACCGGTCCGCCGGGAACTCGGCCTCCGCACTATTTTCAATATGCTCGGACCGCTGACGAATCCGGCCGGCGCGCGCGGGCAGGTGCTCGGTGTGTTCTCGCCGGAATTAACCGAGCCCTTCGCCGCGGTGCTTCGCGAATTGGGCAGCAGTCGCGCTTTCATCGTGCACGGGCTTGACGGCATGGACGAGATAACGGTCACAGCCTCGACGCGCATGACGGAACTGCGGGACGGCAATATCGCAACGCGTGAATTCGATCCGCTTCCATTCATCGGCGAATACCACGATCCGAAAGATCTCGCGGGCGGCGATCCGGCCGTTAACGCTGCCATCATAAGGAAGATCCTCTCTGGCGAGCCCGGAGCATGCCGCGATATAGTGCTGCTCAACGCGGCGGCGGGCATAGCGGCGGGCGGAAGGGCCGCGGATATCCGCGAGGGATTCGAGCTGGCGAAAACCTCCATTGATGAAGGCAAGGCCGCTGAGGCGCTCGAGTTGCTGATCAGGAACTCGCACGCCTGACCCCCTTCTTCCTGTTCGAGAGATTGCGAGATGCGTCGCCGGAGGCGCCGCCGCCACCTGAAAAGACAAGAGAGAATCAACCTGTTGATCAATAAAGCACTAGCCGGGCAGGCAGTGCTTGCGCACAGGGCGCCGGCAGTCGGGCCAGGCCGGCCGCATAGGGAGCGGCGCGCCAAGGCTGTCGCGCCCTACCTCGGAAAGGTAGGGCCGGACTGCCAGGCCGGCCGCGAAACGGGAAGCAGATCGAAGTATGAGCGATTTTCTCCAAAAAGTGATGAAAGAGCGCATTGCGGACGCGCGGCCCGCGGCCCGCGCTATGCCTCTTGCGGCTCTTCAACAAAAGGCCGTTGCAGGCCGGAAGCGAAGGAGCCTTGCCGCGCGGCTCGCGTCAGGCGGCTCTTCGGCGTGCATTATCGCCGAGGTCAAGAAGGCGAGCCCGTCCGCCGGCCTGATCCGCGCCGACTACGAGCCCGCGCTCATCGCGGCGGAGTACGAGCGCTGCGGCGCGGTCGGAATCTCAGTTCTCACTGAGCCCCGCCATTTTCTCGGATCGGACGAGCATCTCCGCGCCGTGCGCGAGGCCGTGGACCTGCCGATCCTGCGCAAGGATTTCATCGGCCATCCTCGCCAGATTTATGAATCCGCCGCGCTCGGCGCCGATGTTATCCTGCTGATCTGCGCGGCGCTGGATGTTGCGCTCGTCAAAGAGCTTTATGAAACGGCACTTTCAGCCGGATTGGAGGTTCTCGTGGAGACTCACACCCGCGCGGAATTGGAGCAGGCACTTGAGCTTGAGGGTGCGATCATTGGTGTCAACAGCAGGAACCTGAAGACCCTTAAGACCGATCTGGCGGTGGCGAAAGAGCTTGCGGCGGTGATTCCACCCAACCGTGTGAGCGTCGCCGAGAGCGGGATCAGGAGCAGGAGCGACATCGAGGAACTGCGGGCGGTCGGCTACAAGGGCTTCTTGATCGGAGAATCGCTGATGAAGTCCGATGATATTGCGGCCGCGTTTCGCGGCCTGGCCGGCGGATGAGTCAGGAACTTGACAGCGTCTCCCGTTCACCAGTCCCTCGGTTACCATTTATCAAAAGCCTTGGCGCCGAGCTCCATAACGTCGCGGCGTCCGTCCTTTGAGAGTATCTTCCCGTCGGGGTCGAGAATGATAAGGGTAGGAACCCCCCTGACGCCGTATTTTGAACCGAGCGCTCCCTTTCTCTCGCTCTCGAACGGGAGGGCCAACCAGGGCATCTTCACTTCCTTCATATAGGCGGCCATGTCCTTTTGCGAACGATCTGAACTCACGAAGACTATTTCGAACGGTTTACCTTCTTTTGTCAGCTTCTTGTGGAAGTCAACCAGCACGGGTGTGAATGCGCGGCATGGCGGACACCAGTAGCCGGAGAAATAGACGCCCACCTTCCTGCCCACCAGGTTTGTGGCGGAGACAATTTCCATCTTCGCATTGACGAGGTTCGTTCCGAACAGGCTAGCGAACGATTCCGGTGTGGAATCGCCGGAATCCGCGTTCGCCGCGTTCCCCCAGCCATCCCCTGAACATCCCGCCAGCATCAATCCGGCCAGCATTGCTACAATAAATATCCTCATAACCAAGCCCCCCGTGTTTATTTCTACAATAATAGCAACTCGGAAATCGGAGGACAAGAATAAATTCAGACTTCTGATACGGACGCATCTGCGATTCATTGTTCAGAAATTCTCATTCAGAGATGAATACGCGACTTCCGCACTCATAGCAGCTCGTAGGGGCTCTTTACCCCCACACCGGTTTGTTTCGCGGTGTGGAGGTAGATCTGGGTTGTTGAGATATCCGCGTGTCCGAGCAGGTCCTGCACGTCGCGAATCCCCACGCCGCTGGCGAGCAGGTGAGTGGCGAAACTATGCCAGCATAAAGCCTACTTTACTAACAAATGAA
>JAGYMT010000395.1 GCA_018400335.1 Kiritimatiellia bacterium
GTTTCGTGGCAAAATATTCTTTTCCGAAAGGCAACCGAGCGAAGCGAAGGTTACCCTTGAGTAAGCTTACTCTATCGGCCCCCGCTATTCTAGAAAAAGTTTGAGTAAAAATTCCGCATTCTTACGGCTTGACAGCGCCATGTTCCAGTGATTAGTGTTCCTGACATGCTGCTTTTTCCTTAACTCAAGACAAATCTCATCACTGCTCAGACTCATAATGAAGGTCAAAAAAAGAACATTTACGGCATGAAAGGAACAAGTCTCATGAATCAGCCATTGAGCACCCTGTTTGGCATCACGCATCTATCCGGCGCCCGGACGCGATCTATCACCGCCGAGAATGTCTACGGCGAAAAGGGGCGCGGCGGCATGGCCGATGTCACCGCTACGCCGCAACCCGATGTGGTCAAGATCGGGCAGAAGTGGGACGGACCCAACGGCTGCGCCCGCGATCTCGGACGGACGTGGAAAGTGCGCCCCTGCATCACCCTGCCCAAGGGAACGACCACCACGCTCATGGAGGTGGACGGCCCCGGCGTCATCCAGCACATCTGGATCACCGTCAACGCCAAGCTTCATCGCGACCTCATCCTGCGGATGTACTGGGACGGCGAGGAAACGCCCAGCGTCGAAACGCCGCTTGGCGATTTCTTCTGCAATGCATGGAAGCGCCCAGCGAACATCGTCGCCCTGCCGATCAATGTGAATCCCACCGGAGCGCTTAACTGCTATTTTCCGATGCCGTTCCGGAAAAGCGCGGCGATCACGATCGAGAATCGCGCTCCCGAGGATCATGGCGGATTTTTTTATGCCATCAATTATGCGTTGGCTCCGGTTGCCGACACCGAGGCTTATTTTCATGCCCGGTTCCGCCGCACCAACCCGCTGCCGTACAAGGAAGACTACGTGATCCTCGACGGCGTCAAGGGGCAGGGGCACTACGTAGGGACCTTCATGGCCTGGCAACAGAACAGCGACGGCTGGTGGGGCGAAGGCGAGCTCAAGGCATTCATTGACGGCGATACGGACTTTCCCACCATCTGCGGAACGGGCACCGAGGACTACTTCGGCGGCGCGTGGGGTTTCGGCGCTAATTACTCCGCCCCGTTTCTCGGCTATCAGGACCTGACGCAGCAGGAACAGGCCGGACACGGCATGGGGCGTCACGGAAACCGGCACATCATGTACCGCTTTCATATTCTCGACCCCATCCGCTTTCAGCGGGATATCCGGGTGACCATGCAGGCGCTCGGTTGGCGGAGCGAAAGCCGTTACTTGCCCCTGCAGGATGATATTGCCTCGGTCGCCTACTGGTACCAAGCGGAGCCGCACACGTCGTTTCCGGCCCTGCCCGACCGCGATTTGCTGGAAGTCATCTAAAGAAGCAAGAGAAAGAGAGCACATCATGAGCAGAATCATCGGGATGGATTGTATTAACTGCCGCCCCACGCCGCGGCCGGGGCACGTCGAGTATTCCATGGAATATCACCAGGACTTGATCCGGACGGTCACGGGATCTGACACGGGGCCGGGCGGCGTTTCCGCGCACGCGGCGGACTACAACATTCTGTCGGCGGACGCGCAGAGACGTTTCTACGATGCATGGGACTACGACTTCCTCTGGGGCACGCATGACGGATTCGTTGACTGGTCCAAGGCCGGGCGCTGCACCGATATGGGCCATGCCGTTTACGCATCAGGCGGCAGCGACCAACATGCTCCGCAACATTGTCCGTTCACGGAAGCAGAAGAAGTTTGGGCGTTCGATCCCGTCAAGGAATACGGACTTACGCCTTTCGACAAACTCGTGGCCGGCTACGAGGCGGATTTCCAGGCGCGCAGCGCCGCCTACCCGAATCAGGTGTGCACGGGGGGTTACTACAAGACGGTCATTTCCGGAGCCATCCAGGCATTCGGATGGGATATGTTGCTGCTGGCGGCCTCCGACGAGGTAAAGTTCGCCCGCGTGCTGGAACGGTTCGGCGAATACACGCTGCACCATGCGCGCGCCTGGGCCGAAACTTCCATCCCGGTCTATATCCAGCACGACGACATCGTATGGACCTCCGGCCCGTTTATTCGTCCGGATTTCTATCGCGAGGTGATCTTTCCCATCTACCGTGAACTTTGGAAGCCGCTCAAGGCGGCCGGCAAGAAGATCATCTTCTGTTCCGACGGCACTGTGGACATGTTCATGGAGGACATTGCCGACTGCGGAGCCAACGGTTTTATCTTCGAGCCAAGCAACGATTTTGAAAAGATCGTCAAGAGCCTCGGCGGCAGCCATTGTCTCATCGGCAGCAAGGTGGACTGCCGCACGATGACCTTCGGAACATGGGAGCAGGTTCGAGCCGAAATAGACGCCACACTGGCGCTTACGCGCGGCATGCCCGGACACTTCTTCGCGGTTGGCAACCACATTCCAGCCAACGTTTCCGATGAGATGTGCCTGCAATTCATGGATTATCTGAAGGCAAACTGGGGTAACGAATGACGGTTTCACTCTTGACAGCGCGGACCGAAGGAGGATATTATCCGGATACAAGAAATGCGAGAGGCCCTTCTGGGTTTTCCGGGTGATTTTTTTCATG
>JAGYMT010000396.1 GCA_018400335.1 Kiritimatiellia bacterium
CGCCTCGCGCAGAAACTGCGTGAACGCCTCGCCGTTGATGCGTCGTGCCTCCTCAGCATGCCCCGGATGCCGCGATTTCTCCACAACCGGTTCGTTGAACCCGTACGCCCACGGCTCGTAAGACCGGTTGTGACTGGCCGGCCGGATATTGACGCCGTCCACATCGCGGTCGATACAGAACCTGACATGGTCAAGCCAGTAGTTGCGCACTTCGGGATAGACCGGGTTGGCCTTTCCGGTGGCGTGGTGCAGCTTGCCGCGCGTCACCGTGACTTCCTTGGCTTCGCAAAGATCGACGTCCTCCCAGTGCCTGGGAAACACCCGCATCCCCTGACACTCTTCAAGAAAACGGTCACGATCAGCTATGCGCCGGCGAACTTCGGGGTCCCGCACGTAACGCGTCAACTCCAACCGGGCGTGCACGCTCATGCGTTCATACCGCCTCTGAGCCGCCTCCCTGTTCGGACATCCGTAGGACGGGATGGAGGGAATGACTTCACCCTTATCGTTAACAATTTCCACAATCCGTTCGATGGCGTTGATAAAGCCGCCGCTTTCGTTCTCCTTGTTGCAGCGTATAACAACGAAACGAGTATCATCAGGCAGGTCGAGACCGCTAAGGGTAATGACCCGGCCCCCGTCGTCGGTGTAGGGAAAGCGCGGGCGATACTCGATGCTTTCGTTATATTCAAACGGCCCCTCGTACGCCGTATAGCCGCCATTCCAGGAACTGGTCAGGATCGTCAGGTCTTCCGGACCGAATGGCGCCGGGCCGTCATCGTTCTTAATCAGGCGCAGCTCTGTGATACGCCCTCCCGGGTCTTCCTCCGTCCCCGGAAGCCGGGCCATCTGCATTTCGGGATGTTTTACCAGGAAAGGGCGCATTCCGTGGATCAGGCCGTTAGGGTGATACATGCAGCAAGCACCGGCGGGGACGGGGAATGTATGGGGGAGGACCAGGCTCTGCAGAGCGTCTTCGAACGGTTTGAATTGGACGTCGAACCGCATGCCGTGTCGATGCGCGGCCTCGCACGCTTCAGCAAGCAGATCATAGCCGACGGGGCTGTCGTCGTCGTAGAGGCTCCACAAGGTATCGAAAACCCATTGATACCGCCGGGCGCCAAGCGACGCAGCGTATGCCATCATTCTATCGAGATCAGGTTTTGTATAATGACGTCCTGCACACAATATATCATCGGGAATATCCGTCGTAACACACAATTCTTTAGACATATATTACCTTCCTAAAATAAAAAGTGATAAAAAATATTGGTAAATATTCAGCGAACCCCCCGGCATCGTCGTTATCAGGGCCCCAAATACTTGCCGTCATAGCACCGCCTGGCTAACCGGTAAGGTCGGTATTCCGGCATCGGAATGTTTTCAACCATGTTCAGGTCCACGACCGTGTTTTTCGCAAGTTCGACCCTGGCAGTGGCCCCGTGCAGCAGATCGCCGTACCAAGGGTGCAATCCGCCCATGCTGCCGGGCCGTTTGGCCATGAAATCATCGCGCGAGAGCTTTTCGCCCGCGGCGATGTCGCGAGCGCAGACCAGCACTTTCCGTCTCCAGAGATTGTCAAAGGGCAGATTGCCGTCTTTTTCGCAGATTGTGAAATTGCTTCCCTGTCCCATGGCCTGCTCGACACAGCGCACGTTACGGACAATCGTTTCCATTTCCGAGGCCTCGAAGGCGATCTTGTTGTCGGCCACATGCTCGTCGTGCTTCAACATCAGATGTTTGGATATCAGCACAGGCTCCAACGCCGCCACGGCATAAATCAACCATTTGCTGGTGGTATGTTCCACGCAACCGGCCAGCACCCCGCGATCCCCAAACGCCTTGCGGTACGTCTCGATCATCTTGAGATTGGCGCCTTCATACGAAAGTACCGGATCGTTCGCTTCCAGGGTCGAATGCAGCAGAATCAAATCCCGGGCCCCATTGGCGAGCAGCGTTGTCACCGCGGATTCCACCTCGCCCAGGGTAGCATTGATGTCATGCAAGGTCAATGGGAGTCCGCATCCGGCGATCTTGCGCAAGAAGCCGGGATCGTTCAATTCGTCCGAATTGATGTTCAGCATTGGCGCTCCGGCGGCCAGTGCGCGATCAATGGCGCCCTCGCCAAGCGGTGTGCAATACAGGATCAACCCCATCTCGTCACCGTAGCGAAACAATGCTTCCCATTGACGGTCGGTAAACGACAGCTTGTTGATCTCCGCCAGGTAGCTGTCGAACTGTCCGGGTATTCCCACGTCGTGATGCACATAGGTTTCCGGATCGAGCCAGAAAATATCGGCGCCGTCGCATCCGGCTTGCCTGGCCACGCGCATCAAATGCTTGCACAGTTCGAAGTCGCCATCGTGCGCGGAACCGATTTCTGCGGTAAGAAAAATGGGTTCCCCCACTCCAATACGGCGGTCTTTTACGGTAATAACTTTATTGTTGATGTTCATCATATTTTATCTCGGGCGTTCAGAAACTCACGCGATAAACTGACAAAAAGTATGAAAATAAATAGTCGTAAATAATGTGATGAAAGGCTGCCGGGGACAGTGATTGTAAATATTCAGTGAACCCCGTCTCACTT
>JAGYMT010000397.1 GCA_018400335.1 Kiritimatiellia bacterium
TGGAGCTTATCCACCGTAATGCCCTTCACGGTCACACCCGAACCTACCATCTTCAGAGACTTGAAAAGCAGGTAAGCGAAATCGAGATCGAGTGCCGATGTTGGTTCTATCGCTCTCAGGTCTTGGTTGATGGCAACCGGGATTCTGTTGATCGCCAGTTTACCGAGTCCCATTCGAGTGACGACAAGCAGTCGGTTTGGAGGGATCAGGTTCGAACTACTGTTCTTGAGTCCTTGTTCAGTAATCGAGTCGATCGTCGAAACCAGATACTTGTCGCTCTGAATGTCCTTAACGCTGGCCCACGGAATAGAGCCATTCCAATAATCAGAATTAGCTTTCGATGGGGTCCCACCGCCAGTATTGGACGCGACAAGACAACCGAGCGGAATCGCAAGCCATCCCTCTGGCACCGCTATGGATTCGTCAGGCGCAAAATCAACCAGAGGCTTGCTGGCCTTGCGGATGCAGTCGAGAGCGGAACGCTCCGATGGCTCCTGTTTAACGACGTTACCCCGCACCGCCAATTCCAGCGCCAACTCCCGCATTTTCGCCACCGCATCCGGCGTGTCGGCGAAGAGGTCGAATGTTTTGAAGAAGGTTTGAAGGATGAGGAATGAATGATGAGTGGGATCGGATTTCATACTTCAACCTTCATACTTTCCGTCATCTCCGCTTCCAAATCCTCGATGCTTGGCAGGCTGGAGGCGAGTTCCCTGGGCAGGGCTCGGGTGAGTTCGTAGTCGGCGACGCCGATGGGCTTGTGGATGTCGCGGAGGGCGTATTCGGCGAAAACACGGTCCTTGGTCTGGCAGAGGATCATGCCGATGGTGGGGGTGTCGTGCTCATGCCGCAGGAGGTCGTCCACGGCGGAGCAGTAGAAGTTCATCTTGCCGGCGTATTCCGGTTTGAACTCGCCCTTTTTGAGGTCCACCACGACAAAACAGCGCAGGCGCAGGTGGTAGAACAGGAGATCGAGGTATATCTCGCGGTCGCTGATTTCCAGGCGGTATTGGCTTCCGACGAAGGCGAAGCCGCGTCCGAGTTCGATGAGGAACTTCTGGATATGAAGCAGTAGTCCGGTTTCCAGTTCCCGTTCGTGGAAGGGTTCCTCCAAGGTCAGGAAATCGAAGAGATACGGGTCTTTCAGGAGGCCCTGGGCAATGGCGGCATGGGCCTCCGGTAGGGTATGGGCGAAGTTGGTGACCGCCGACCCCTGCCGTTCATGGGCGCGGTTTTTAATCTGGATGACCAGTGTATCCCGGCCCCAACCCTGTGCAAGGGCTTGTCGGGCGTACCAGTAGCGGGTGGGGAGGTCTTTGATTTTTTCAATCAGGATGATGTGATGAAACCAAGGCAGCCCAAAGATGACTTTAGGGGGCAGATCCAATTGTGCCGCAGGCTGCGGCATAATTTTAACTGACTCTATATCAATGGGTTCCGATTTTGCAACGGGCGGTTGCATTAATTTTGCCGCAGGTTGCGGCAAAATTGGATATTCGCGGTAAAAGGCGATCATTCTGCCGATATTCCGCTCCGAAAACCCCTTCTGTTCCGGTAGTTCGTTCTTTAAATCGACCGCCAGCCGGGGGATGACTCCCGCACCCCAGCCTTCCTGTTTCTGGCGGGCGGCGATCATGCGGCCGATGTCCCAGTACATCAGGATCATCTCGGCGTTGGCCGAGAGCGCGGCGCGATGTTGAGCCTGCCGGACGCGGCTCTTGATGTCGCCGAGCAGGTCACGGTAGATTGTCAATTCATCCTTCATAATTCATCCTTCATCCTTACCCCCCAGCGCCTCCACAAGCTGCGCCTTGAGTTTGCCGCGGGTCTCGGCGATTTGCGCCAGCATCTTTTCGTATTCCGGCAGGAGATGGTCCACGTCGCCGGGGCCTTCGTCGGCGTTGTGCGGATTCTTGAGGTCGAGGTTGTAGTTGCCGGCCTTGATCTGTTCGATGGAGACGCGCCAGGCGCGGTCGTTTTCCACCCGGGCCTTGAAGCCGTCGGCTTCATCGCCCCACCAGGCGCGTTCGGCTTCAAATTCTTCGATGCGGATGGGCTTGCCCTTGTTGTAGCTCTTGGCGCCGGGCGGGTAGGGATGCTCGTAGTACCAGACGTGCTCTGTTTTCGGTCCCTTGGTGAAGAAAAGGAGGTTGGTGCGTATGCCGGTGTAGGGGTTGAATACGCCGTTTGGCAGCCGGACAATTGTGTGGAGGTTGCAGTCGGTGAGCAGTGCCTCTTTGATGCGGGTCTTTACGCCTTCGCCGAAGAGGGTGCCGTCGGGCAGAACCAGTCCGGCGCGTCCGCCCGGCTTGAGTATCTTCATAAGCAGCACGAGAAAGAGGTCGGCGGTCTCGCGGGTGCGGAATTCGGCGGGGAAGTTGGACTCGACACCGTCCTCCTCCATGCCGCCGAAGGGCGGATTGGTGACGATCACGTCCACGCGCTCTTTCGGTCCCCAGTCGCGCAGGGGGCGGGCCAGGGTGTTGTCGTGGCGGACGTTGGACGGCACATCAATGCCGTGCAGGAGCAGGTTGGTCATGCAGAGGACGTGCGGGAGGTGCTTCTTCTCGATGCCGGAGAAGCATTCCT
>JAGYMT010000398.1 GCA_018400335.1 Kiritimatiellia bacterium
CTCAGGCAGGCGCAAGCAGGGCGAAGCGAAGGTTATCCTTGAAAGGGAAAGGAAATATTCAACCAAACAAAGGAGAAAATTGATGAGTTCAACGGAAAGCACCGAGTTAAGGTTATATATTTCCACAAAGGGCAACGATTCATGGTCCGGACGCCTGCCGGCGCCCAACGCGGCTAAGAACGACGGGCCGCTGAAGACTTTTGACGGATTCCAGAAGCTGTTGAGGGTGATAAAGACGGGCAGCAGCTATCATCCGAACATGAGATATATAGGCGAATGTCTTTCCGGCCCGATCGAGGTACATTTGCGCGCCGGGGTCTATGAGCTGGGCGCGCCGCTGGTCTTCGGTCCCGAGGATTCGTGGCCGATCACATTCAAGCCGTACAAGGGCGAAAAGGTCGTCATAAGCGGCGGCCGGCGCATCACGGGCTGGAAGAAAACAACGATCAACCGCAAGACGGCATGGGTGGCCGATCTGCCCGAAGTGGCGGAGGGCAAGTGGGAGTTCAGGCAGCTTTTCGTTAACGGGCGGCGCGCCGATCGCCCTCGCTTTCCGAAGAAGGATCTATTCCACATCAAGTCGGTTCCAGGCGTGGAGCACAAGGTCGGGTGGGGGAAGGGTGGTCAGGTTCAGTTCGTATGCAATCCCGGCGAGGTGAGCGCTTTCAGGAATATCGAGGACGTGGAGACGGTGTGTCTGCACTTCTGGATCGAGGAGCGCTCGAAGATCGTCTCATTCGACGCGGAAAACAACCTCGTGACCGTGCAGCGTCCCAGCAGGTCAACCCTCGGTCCGGGCACTGAGTATTACCTTGACAACGTCTTTGAACAACTGTCCGAGCCCGGCGAGTGGTACCTGGATCGCAGGGCGGGCAGACTCTACTACCTGCCGCGGAAGGGTGAAACACCCCGCAACACCGAGGTGATTGCCCCGCGCTGCCTGCAATTGCTGGGATTCACCGGCAAGCCGGAGGAGAACAGGTATGTTGAGCATATCCAATTCGAGGGGATCACGTTCGCGCATACCGACTGGCGCCATCCTGATCCGTCCGATGACGCTGTCTTCATTAATTCTGAGGAGTCGCGCGCTTCGTTCGGCCGGCGGCACGGCCGCGGCAAGTGCGCTGCCGCTTCGCAGGCCGCCTGTGATGTGCCAGGCGTGATCTCCTTCGAGGGCGCCAGGTTCTGTGCGATCGAGCGGTGCGTGGTGGAGAATATCGGATGGTACGGTGTTGAAATAGGGGATGCCTGCCACGGGATCCGAATCGTCGGCAACACGATCCGCGACATGGGCGCGGGCGGCGTAAAGATCAACGGGGCAGCGGCGCGCGATGCCGCGGTCAAGCTGCGCCAAACCGGCCACCATATGGTGACCGACAACGAGATAGCTCATGGCGGCCGCGTGTTCCACAGCGCCATAGGTGTGCTCTCGATGAACGCCCACAGCGTCTCGATCTGCCACAACCATATCCATGACCTGTTCTACTCGGGTGTGTCGTGCGGATGGGAGTGGGGCTACCAGGAGAGCGTGAGCAGGGACAATCTCATCGAGTTCAACCACATTCATAACATCGGCCAGAAGCTGCTTTCGGACATGGGCGGGATATACACGCTCGGGGTGCAGCCCGGAACCGTTCTGCGCAACAACCTGATACACGACATATCGTCGGCCCATTACGGCGGCTGGTGCATCTATCCGGACGAGGGTTCGAGCCACATCTTGATCGAAAACAACGTCTGCTATGACGCTGATCGTCATCCGTTCCACCAGCATTACGGGCGCGAGAACATGGTCAGAAATAATATCTGGGTGTTTGGCGGCGAAGCGGTTGCCGTCTACAGCCGGATGGAGCCGCACCGCGGGTTCACCTGGATGCGGAACATCATGGTGAGCAACGGTGAGGCTATTTTCAAATCCGGCTATGCCCCGGAGATGGAAGCCAAGCGGATTCAGAGCGATCTTAATCTTTTCTGGTCTGTCAAAGGAAAGATTTATTTTGAGTTGGCCGGGAAGAAACTGAGCCTGAACCGCTGGCGTGCAATGGGGCGGGACACGCATTCGATCGTCGCCGACCCCAAGTTCCGGAATATCAAGAAGCGTGATCTGCGCCTTGCGCCCAATTCTCCCGCGTTCAAGCTCGGCTTCGTGCCGATTGACCTGTCAGAGGTCGGACCCCGTCGCGCGTTCACCGGTGGCGGACGGACCGCAACACGCGATAGAAACATCGAATAGACCCACTGTCGTCCCATTGGGACAGGAATAATGGAATAGTGGAATGTTGGGAATCAAAGAGTTATAAAACGCAGCCTTTTCGTTTGAGCAAAACAGAGTTCCTGTTTTCTGCTTGCGGCATCTCGCTTTCTATCCCACATTATTCCATTGTTCCATCATTCCATTATTCCATGGGGTGATAATTAAATAGACACTATTCGAAGTGTTCGTTGAAGACGGCGCCGCCGGAGGCGTCGCCACCACCTTGCCCTTTGGAGGAATCATGAATAAATTCAAATCAATAGATGTGCGTCCTTACCAGTCGCTTTGTCTGATATGCAGAAAGGGGCGCGGGGAGCGGTCTGACGC
>JAGYMT010000399.1 GCA_018400335.1 Kiritimatiellia bacterium
CGCTGGTCAGCCACCAGAGCGTCGAACAGGACTTTGCCATGAACCGGCAACTGTTCCTGTGCGAACAGGGATACGAATACCATATCCGGCACGACGAGGGAACACCGTGAAGATTTTCAACGAACCATGGATGACGATCTTTGACTGGCTGCCCGCCTGGTCACGGCTCTCGCGCAAGACCCGCGAATTCTTCGTCATGGAGATACCAAACGACCTGCACGTCTCGACACGAATATTCGATCCCGCCTGTGTCGCGGAACTCCGGTCAGCGGGGTTTATTACCGGAGAAGCCCCGCGGCTGCCGCCTGATATCCGCCCCTTCAGGCGCGCCATTCGCGCCATGCACCGACATCGCGTGTTTGACGGATCGGTCGCCGGGATGCGCGGTTACCTGGAGGATCATCTCACGAATAACGAAGCGATGTCGCTTCTGGACCACCCATCTTACTATGGCAACTACTGGCATCAGGTTGCGTCCCGCGTATCCGACGAGGCATGGATCAAGAGCTTCCTTGACGCTCCGATGGGCGCAAAATGGGAGCAAGCACACATAAATCAGGCACAAGACACATGGCTGCGCCGGACCGCGGCGGTTGAGCAACTCAAACGCTGGTTGAGGCAATTCATTGAGGGGGAGAATCCGGTGCTGCTGGCGTCGCTGCTTTCGGACTGTGACGAATATCCGGGAACCGCCTCGGATGCGTTGACCGCGGGGATTCGCTATCTACTGCTTTTTCCGGCGCTGACAAGCGACACGCTCGATCCTGTCATCGGTATCTGGCCCACGATCCATCAACGCATGAACCGAGTCACGGCAAAAGCTCCCACCGTCTTCACCGAGCCACCAGCGGGAGCAGCCGTGTTCGGCGAGCCCTTCCTGCTGCATGATATGACCATGGTGCTGGTGAACAGCTTTCCCGATGGCTTGCGGCTGCTGCGAAGCGGGGGCGGGCTCTACAAGCGGGAGCTTGACAGGCTCGTGACGATGCTCACCCCGCTTCCGGAGAATCTGGACCTCAATACGGACGGCGCCGCCCGCGTTTGCGAGGCATACCGCTGGCTCGAGGCCATGGGACTGACCGGCGTCAAAGGCAAGAAAGGCAAGCAACCGTCGCTGGCGCCGACGGAGAACGGTAGAGCATGGCTTGCGTTAACCGTCTCCGATCGCTTGCGCTCGCTGATCGAGGCGCTCAGGAAGGCATATGATCAGCGGGGCGACCGCTACGTCGGATGGGGGTCGCACATTTGCCTCGTATCGCGGGAGCTGAACACGGGAGGTTGGGGGTACGACAAGGATATTGATCCTCAGCGCCACCTCGTACAGTCGTTCGGCGTATGTAGCGCCGGGGGATGGATATGCCGCAAGGCGTTCCTTGACTGGCAGGCCGAAACCGAGAACCCGATCCTGCGGTACTCAGGCAGACGATTTGCGGCATACACAGGTGTTTTTCACGCCGGCGCACCGGAGAAAGAAGCCGTGTGGCGGGCCTATGTCACTGACTTCGTCAGGGAACGACTCATCCCTCTCGGGTGTGCGCAGGCGTGTGCCGACGACTGCGGGAACCTGTGGTTCTCCATTACATCCACGGGCGCCTATCTGTTAGGACTGAGCGGGCTCTTCGAGTTCAACGCGCCGGAGACCACCGGTCAAGTGCTGGTTCAGCCTAACTTCGAGGTCGTGTTCACGGGCGCCGCGCCGGGGATCGAGAGCGAGTTCGCGCACATGGCCGAGCGCATTGGACAGGGTGTCGGAACGTTGTTCCGTATCACGCGCAAGTCCGTTCTAACCGCACTCGACGCGGGAATCGAGACGGACGACGTCTTGAAGCGCTTGAACGACCTCACGCACAAGCCGCTACCCGCGAACGTCGTCTCGCAGATTCAGGACTGGGCGGGATCCTACCGGCGCGTAGCTGTGCGGCGCATGGTGACGATACGGTGCCCCGACGCGGAAACCGCGCTCCATGTTCAGGCCATCTTTCCTCGTCTGATGCGTCCGCTAACGGAGACATTACTGGAGTTGGTGAACTCAAAGTCCCTGCCGGACGTGACAAAGAAGCTCAAGAAGAATGGAATCGGAGTGGAGTAGATGCGCATGCCGTCATTATTCCATTTCCTCGGCTCTCATATCCTACAAACTGAAGATTTCCTTTGACCTTGAAATTTCTCCACGTTCTATCTCTAGATAAATTCAGTCGCTTGAGAGTCTGGAGTTCTCGGCTAAGGAACATTTGAAGTTCCACAACAATTCTTGAACTTCTTGCCGCTGCCGCAAGGGCATGGCGCGTTGCGTCCGACCTTCGGAACAGTTGAGGTGGTATCGATCATTTCGATATCCGACTGATCCTTGGAGTCCCAGTCAAGTTCGTCGTCGTCAAATCTATGATTTAACTGGAAACGTATGATGGTGCCGACGGCATGAATGATCATGGCGATGGTCATTGTCGCTCCGATAGCCAAAGCGGAAGCGGTTCTGATCCGCTCTGCTCACGGGGATAAGCTCGAAGCCGAGATCGGTTTCGAGCCAGTCTTGAAAGTTCCTGTCCGATATCATCTTGACGTATTTCCCGTCCTGGAGTTC
>JAGYMT010000004.1 GCA_018400335.1 Kiritimatiellia bacterium
TTGCACCAACTTTTTTGTCTTACACCCGAGTCCTCACCCCCCAGCATTTCCCGGAGCCGCTCAATTTTGGCCTCGTCGGACGGCATAATGGTCAGCGGCCGCAGGCGTCGCTCGGTAAAATACTGTAAAACGGCATGGTCTTTGGCGCCGGCAAGAAAATCCCGGATTTCAGCAGGCAGTTTGGTCACCAGGGCGGTCATCTGATAGACCCGCACCCGGAAAACGCCAAGAATTTCAGCGGCCTGGATAAAGTCGGATTATGTAGGTGAAATGAAATTCATGCAGGCACCAACCGAGTGTAGTGATGAAGTTCACGAAGGTACCGCGTCATTGAGCCGGAGTTGCCAATCATCGCCGACGGCGGCGACCGCCGCAACATAGTAGGGCGCAACTTGAATATCGCGTATGGTCCATGGGTTCGTTTTCGAGGGATCGAACGAAACGCGGCGCAGCCCGGCGCGCGAACCCGGGCCGATAAACACCGAAATACTGCGCGGGTCAACGGAAAGTCCGTCGCCCCGCGCCTTCAGGCAGGCTTCCTTGCGCGCCCACGTTGTGAAGAAACATGAAAGCTGCTGATCGGGAGGCGTTTGGCGCAACGCTTCCTGTTCCGCGTCCGAAAATACGCGAGGGACAAGTTTCTCCCATTCCATATCCGTACGCACACGCTCGACGTCCACGCCCACCTCACGACGCGCAACCGCGATGAGCGAAAAATCGCCCGAATGCGCCACGTTGAAGAGCAACGGGGCGCCGTCAGCCGTCCGCCTGAGGCTCGGTTTGCCCCGGTCGCCTGTGTCGAAAACCAATTTACTGGGCGGCTCGCCGAGATAACGTTGGCCGAGAATACATCGCAATAGAGAGCGGGTAATCGCGTAGCGCGACGAATCCGCCTGAAAATGGAATCGCCCGGCCTTGCTACGCTCCTGCTCGTCCAGCACACACGCTATCCGCGCCAGATGCGGTTCCCATACGGATATTTGCGCACGATACACTTGCACCTCGTGCTCGAGTAAGTCAAGAAGGGGCGACGAAATACACTCCTCCGCGTCGTCCGGCACCTGGTCCGGGAGCGTGATTTTATCCCACACGTATTTAATTTGTAAGCGTTCACGGTTCACAGTTCACAGTTATCAGATTTATTTGTACTTTATTTCAGTATTCCCATCCACGAGTGCGTCCAGAAAGCTCCCGATGTTGTAATAGCTTGTTGAATGATCCAGTTAACGAACGTTGCTGATTGTCATGGAGTGAATCTCTCCGTATGGCGTCAGCAGGCTGGGAAAGCAGCCGGATTCGAGCCAATCGGCGGCGGCTTCTTGTTCTCCCGGAAATCCGCCGCGGCCGCCGTCGGGCCAGCGGATGAGGATCCTGTTCATGCCCGGCTTCAGAAGTGTGTTCAGCACTACCAGTGTATGCGTGCACCAGAAGGCTTCGATGGCGATACTCGCCAGCTCGGATCCATTCACGTCCAACATCAGAGTGCTGCACGCGGGCAGGCGATCGGCGATGCCGCGCACGGTGAGTCTTAGCTCGAGCGGCACATTGGCGTCGGCTACAAACACGAACCTGGATTCGGGCGTATGTGCCCGATAATAATGCCGTCTGTCAGCGTTGGACCAGTGGTGAAAGAGATACCAGTCCGGATGCGACCAACTGGGAGCATATGCGGCATCGAGCAGACTGACCTGTTGCTGGCGGCCCGCGCCGCGCTCTTCGATGAGTAGACGCTGCAATTCAGGGTTGTCCGCTGCGCCCGCTTCATTCAGCGCGTCTCCGATAGCGTCGAACAGGCGCCGGTCAAGCAATTTATGGGCAGTCGAGGTTGTTGCGTAGAGGAGCACGTACCGGCTCAGGGCTTCAGTGCACAGGCCGCCCAACTGCTCCGTCTGTCGACACATCCACAGTGGCGCCTTCCGTGTCTGCATTTCCGCGTACAGCGTCAGGATGGCGGCCATGTGCGGCGAGCGCTCCAGCGCGCGCCGACAGAAATACGCGACCAGTTCGCGGGGCTGGCCCCAATGTGCGTTATGAATGGCTGCCGCGAAGCAGGCCTCGGCCGCGACACGCGCCGATGGGCCTGGATCCAGAGGCGCCATGACGCTTCGCGAAATCGGCGGGCCGCCCATCAGGGGCAGTAGCGCTTCCGCAGCGGCTGCCATTGCCAGGCGTATGCCTTCGGCGCTGTGATGGCAGTAGTCGAGAAATAGCTCCCGGCCTGGTGGGCGTCCTTCCGCATGCCCGATGAACACCTGTGGTAAATCCACGCACCTCACTATTCCGCGTTCCGCCATGCGGCGCAGGCCACGGATGACGATGTCCGGCGCGCGGGGGCTCTGCGCGGATGCGTCCCAAATGTGCGCGTCCCTGGCCTGTTCGAGCAGGCGGCGCGCTTCGTCCATTCGATTCTGTCGCAGCCTGCAATCAGCGAGAAGCCGGACGCTGCCCATGGCAGTGCCCTGATCCGTTTCCATGGCCAGGTTGGCCTCCGTTTCCGCGGTGATCAGGTCGCCGCGTTCCAGCGCAAGCGCTGCCAGTTGCATGTGCGCCAGCCATTCGCGGTGCCGCTCGGCTGGGAGCAGTGGCGCAAGAAACGGGTCTTCCGGCCGCCAGTCCTCAAGGTTGAACTCGGGGATCAGGAATACGACCGGGATGCGTGTTTCACGGGCGAACGCTTCGAATTGCCGGGCGTAACTTTCCACCAACTGCTCCAATCCGTCCTCCAGATGGCGCCGCAATCCCGCGACACCGTCCTTTCTCAGGATGGTCGCCGCCGCTCGACATGCCTCCGGCGTTCGCAGCCGACTGTCTTCGCGCCAGTTGTTGCCGGCAAACACCAGAATGGCGTCCGGCTGCAGCCGGACGGAGGAGTGCAGCAGGCGGATCAGATCGGCGGCCTGTAGACTTGTGCGCGCCAGGTCAACGACTTCGGTTTGCCACGGCAGCGGACTGGCCGCCAGCATTGCGGCCAGCGACCGGGCCGGTGTGTAGACTGGATCATACAGGAACCCGCGCGCGACCGATTCGCCCAGCAGCACGATGCGCCGCACGTTGCTTTTCGGGGGAATTGCAGGCTGTTTAGCCCACAACGCCCATTCGTCGGCAAACTCCGCTGAACGCATGAAAGCCCCTTCTCCTTGCTGTGGCGCCGGCTCCCAGATGCCCACCCAGCCGTCCCGGATGGGCACCGGCCGCTCGTCGTCCAATCCCGATGATTGAGGGGGCGGCGCTGCGGCCGCGTTGCCGCCGGCCTGTGCGGTCAGGTGTTGCTTCAGGCGCAGGATGTCCGCGCTGGTTCCAGCCGCGAGCTCAGCAGCCAGTTTCGACGCCATTATTTCTTGCTGGTCTTTCATTGTCAAAACAGCGTGTAGACGTCATGCCGGATGTCGTTGGTGGAAGAAGCGCCCGGCTTTTCGGCCGCCGCCAGTTCCCAGAGTGGCGGAATGGCGCTTCGATCAATCAGCCAATCCTCCAGCGCCAGTGTGTCTATTGATGAGCGGACAAAGCAGCGGATGGCGTCCACGGGTGTGCATACAATCGGCTCGTCGCGCATGTTAAACGACGTGTTCAGCAACAGCGGCGTGCCGGTGCGCTCGAAAAATCGGGAAATCAGGCGGTGGAATCGCGGGTTGCTGTCGCGGGAGACCGTCTGGACGCGTGCCGAACGGTCCACATGCGTCACCGCCGGCAGGTTCAACGGGGATTCGACCCGGCAGGTTTCCAGCATGAACGGCGAGGAGTGATCCAGCGCGAAGTGCCGCGTCGCCTCATCCTCCAGCACGGACGGAGCGAACGGCCTGAAGGATTCGCGCTTTTTCACGAGAGCGTTGATCCGCTCCCGCATGTCGGACCGCCGCGGGTCGGCCAGGATGGATCGGGCGCCCAGCGCGCGCGGTCCGAACTCCATGCGGCCTTGAAACCAGCCGATCACCCGCCCCGCGATCAACCGCTCGACCACGGCGTCAATCAGAGCGGCTTCGTTGCCAGTGAAGTCGTGTGCGGCCGCCGCACCGGAGGCCAACAGTCGGCGCACGTCCTCTGACGCGAAGCCTGGCCCGAGATAGACGTGCTGTAGCCGCTCTCCGGCCGGCCGCTGCTGCGTCAGCCGCACGTGGGCTACGGCCGCCGCGCCGAGCGCGCCGCCTGAATCGCCGGCCGCCGGCTGCACGAAGAGCCGCTGAAAAGGACCGTCGCGCAGAATGCGGCTGTTGGCCACGCAGTTCAGGGCGACTCCACCGGCCATGCACAGGTTTTGGGACGGAACCCGCTGGTGAAGCCAAGCGGCTTTTTGCAGCAGAATATCCTCAAGAACCGCCTGCAGGCTGCGGGCCACATCCTGGTGAAACGTCTCAATGGGCCCCTCCGGCCGGCGCGGCGGCCGGCCGAAAAGTTCCGCCATCCGGGCGGTGAACATGCCGCCGCCGGAGAGATAGTCGAAATATCGCATATCGAGCCGATAGTCGCCATCGGACTCCAGCGCAATCAACGCCCACATCTGGTCTGTGTAATGCGGCCGGCCATAGGGCGCCAGGCCCATCACCTTGTATTCGCCGCTGTTGACTTCGAACCCGAGATAGGCGGTGATGGCGCTGTACAGCATGCCGAGCGAGTGGGGGAAGCGCACTTCCCCCAGCAGCTCAATGGTTTGATCATGCCCGCGGCCATACGACGTGGTGGCCCATTCGCCGACGGCATCCACTGTCAGGATGGCGGCCTCCTCGAAGCCTGAATAGTAATAGCTGCTGGCGGCGTGCGATAGATGATGTCCCGCGAATTCCAGCGGCCCGTCATATCCCAGCCCATGCCGGATGGCGCGCTCCGCCCTGCGCGGATCGAGCGCGCCGGCGAGTTCGGCTTTGAGGCGCGGGCCGGCTTGCGGGTTCAGACCCATCCATATTTGGCGCTCCAGCTTTTGCAGCGGTTGCTCATAGTAGGCCACGCAGTCAATGTCGGCAATGGTCAGGCCAGCGTCTTCCAGGCAAAACCGGAAGGCTTGCCACGGCAGACCGGAATCGTGCTTGCGCCGCGAAAACCGCTCTTCCTCGACCGCGCAGACCAGCTCCCCATCCCGCATCACGCAGCAGGAGGAATCGTGAAAGAACGCCGATATCCCCACAATGTTCAAACTCATGTCCGGCGTTTCTACACCAATGCCAGCCGCAAGGCAACATGGAAAAACATGGAAAAACATGGCGCGAAAAAACATGGCGCGAAAACATGTGGCGCGAAAACATGTTGACGCCGTCGGCTGTTCGTGTAGAATGCGCGCCGGTGGTGAGGGCTGGAGTGCATGACAGTAGGTTGCTTATCGTTAAGCAATTAGGCGGTTTTGTTTGGGGCAACAATCAAGGAGGACGATATGTCGGAAGCTAAAGCGGAAACAGAGGCGGTTGTTCCTGTGCCTGAAATGACGGACGAACAGAAGCATAAGGCCGGAGAGGATATCGTGAGAAGCTATGTCATGTGGTCGCTAGGCGCGGGTATTCTGCCTATGCCAATAGTGAATTTTGCCGGGCTCAGTGTGCTCCAGTACAACATGCTGAAAAAGCTGTGCGGCGTTTACGGCGTGCAGCCCGATGCCGCCAGGTTGAAGCACATTGTCGCCGTGCTGGTCGGCGGCATCGCACCCGGCATCCTTGCACAGTCCGTGTTCGGGCTCATTCCCTTTGTCGGGTTTGCGATGACCATGTCAACCCTCCCTGTTCTTTCCGGCGGCTCCACTTATGCGCTCGGCCGGATCTTCGTCAACCACCTCGAGGCGGGCGGCACCGTGTTGGACTGCAATCCCGCCGTCATGAAACAGGCGTTCGCGAAAAAGTACGAAGAAGCCAAGCAGATCATCCCAGGACTGAAGAAGAAAAGCGCTGCGGAAAAGGCGCCGGCCGTAGTGTAGTTTTCCGGCGAACCAGGCCGCAAGACCGTTATTGATACGGCATGGATGTCTGATTGTGTTCGATTTATGATTACTACTCAGCGAATCAGAATTCAGGAGTCAGAACAGGAAATCAATACGAGTCAAGCGAATGCGCGAAATGCGGTCGAGAGCCCATCGGGTCTTAAAAGCGGATCTTGCGCCTTTCCATGGACGATCATTTTGCATTTTATTCTGTATTCTGAATTCTGTCTCCTGACTACCAGAGCTGTTACAATTCATGAACATTCTTTCCTTTCTTAAGACGGAAGCTTACGAGACCACGCGCAAGATCGGCCTGCTTGCGGCTATGGCCGGCATTGCCAACAGCGCTCTGCTGGCCATCATTAACATGGTGGCGTCTGTTTCGGCGGAGTCGGCCGAGCACGCCCGGTATATGCTGCTCTTCCTCCTGGCGCTGGCGGTGTTCATCCTGGCAAAGCGCGCCTCACTATCGCAGTCCATCGTGCTCACCGAGGACCTGATGAACCGGATCCGCATCCGGGTCACGGATAAGATCCGCAACTCCGAGTTGCCGTTCGTTGAGACATTGAGCAAAGGCGACCTGGTGACCAAAATGTCTCAGGACTTTAACCTGATCTCCCAGGCGGCCTTCCTGATCATCAACGCTTCGCAGGGCGCGATCATGATGATTTTCGCGATGATCTATCTGGCCTGGCTGGCGCTGCCCGTGTTCATTGTGACCGCGGTGTGCATCGTCGTGGCGGCCATGATCTACATGCGCCAGCACTTGGCCGTTTGGCGCGAATACCAAACCATCACGGCCAGGGAAGGCGAGCTGCTAGACGTGTTCAACCACGTTCTGGACGGGTTCAAGGAGCTGCGCATTAATCGCCGGAAAAGCGCCGCGCTGTTCGCGGTGTTCCGCGGCATGGCCGATGGTGTTAAGGACCTGAAGGTTCACTCCACCATCCAGTACGTGACCAACTTCATGTTCCACCAGATATTCTTCTTCATGCTGATCGCGGCGGTGGTTTTCCTCCTGCCCCAACTGATCCCGACCTACGGCGAGGTGCTGATGAAGGCCACCATCGCTATTATGTTCATTGTGGCTCCGCTGGAGGTCATCGGCAACGCCGTCCCGTTTGTCGTCCGCGCCAACGTGGCGCTGGATAACATCTACAGCCTCGAGCGCGCGCTCGACGAGGCGGCCGCCGCCTCGAACGTGACCGCGCCGGGCGAGCCGTTCCGGGGATTCGACCTGATCCAGGCCCGGCAGATGAGCTTTACCTATGCCGATCCGGACGGAAAGCCCTCATTTGTCGTGGGCCCACTCGACCTGGAGGTGCGGCGGGGGGAAACCGTGTTCATCGTGGGCGGCAACGGGAGCGGTAAGTCAACGCTCTTAAAACTGCTCACCGGGCTATACCTGCCTCAGTCGGGCGAGTTGCGCGTAGACGGCGCCCCGGTGCTGCCGGACCGGCTCGACGCCTATCGCGAGCTCTATGCGGCCATCTTCAGCGACTTCCATCTCTTCGACCGGCTCTACGGCCTGGAAGCCGTCAGCGAGGAAGCTGTGCGGACGCTGATCGCGGAGATGGAACTCGGGGATAAGACAGGCTACATCAACGGCCGTTTTTCGACCCTTAGCCTGTCCACGGGCCAACGCAAGCGGCTGGCGCTGATCGCGGCTCTGCTGGAGGATAAGCCGGTGTACGTTTTCGATGAATGGGCCGCGGATCAGGACTTCCATTTTCGCGAGCGATTTCATTCGATCATCCTGAAGCACTTGAAGGCTCAGGGTAAAACCGTGCTGGCTGTCACGCACGACGACCGGTTCTGGCCGCTGGCCGATCGCGTCATCCATATGCGCGACGGCCGGATCATGGATGCGTGAATATTGCGCGGATGAAAAACGTTGACGTCGGAGTCCGAAATCAACAAACTCACGGAATGTTCAAAAGGTAACAATGTTTAACAGAGGTGGTTGTGCGTGACCACCGGCGAGGGCTTTCACATGATATCTTCTTCCGTGCGTGCCAGGTTGCGCGTTATCGCCATTCACTCGGCCATACCGCTGCTGATCCTGTTATTCGTGATCGTGTATTTCTCCAAAAACATCTTTATCACCGTGCAGGCCGGCGAAGGTGGCGTTATGTGGCGGCGGTTTCTGAAGGGCACTGTGACGGATCGGGTTCTGGGCGAAGGCTTCCACATCATCCCGCCCTGGGACAAGATCGCCATCTACAGCGTGCGAGTGCAGGAGGTTCGCCCGGAGCTCGACGTGCTGACTAAAGAAGGTCTCCGCGTGCATCTCCAGCTGTCCATCCGCTACCACCCGGAATACAACATGCTGGGCATCCTGCACCAGCGTCTGGGCACGAATTACGTGAACAACATCATCATCCCTACTGTGGATTCAACGATGCGCACGACCATCGGCACCTACACGCTGGACGAGCTGTATATGAGCCAGCCGGCGCTCCTTCCGCGCATTATCAATGAAGCACTACAGCATGCGTCACGGAATTTCGTGGTGATAGACGCGGTCATCATCCGGACCATCGAGCTGCCGGCCGCCCTGCGGGATGCCATCGTGAGCAAGCTGGAGCAGAAGCAACTGGCCGAGGCCTACCAGTACAGGCTGGAGCGCGAGCGGCAGGAGGCCGAGCGCAAGGCCATCGAGGCAGGGGGCATCAGTCGGTACAACGCCATCATCACTAATTCTCTGACCGAGTCGGTTCTGCGCTGGAAAGGCGTCGAAGCTACCCGTGAGCTGGCCGCCAGCACGAATGCGAAGGTGGTCATGATCGGGAATTCGGCTGGCGGGCTGCCGGTCATATTGAACGTCGGAAACTAACGGGACTCTTCCCTGAAACCCTATGATCACACTGCTGTTAATTTTGATCTTCGGGCTGGCCGTGGGGCTGGTCATTTCAATCGCCCGCAACCATCGCGTACGGGTCGCCCCGTCCGTGATGCTGTTTGTGCTGGTGATGGCAGGCGTGCACGTGGCGTATCGCCTGGCCAACCGGTTCGACCAGCGGGTGCTGGAGGAGCGCAACCACCTGGCGTTGCTGCCGGAGGCTCCTGTCGAAGTGGCCGTAGCTTGGCCGACCACTGAGCTGCAGTCCTTTCTTGACGGACTCAATCTGGCGGTTAAGCGGGTCAATGCCGCGGGTGGTGTGACGTTCTCTAATGCGGCTATCGGTCGACCGGTCAGTCGCGCACTGCACATCGCCACTTTCAACGAGCCGGTCGGCGACGTCGGCGGCGCCGTTCGTGTCGCGCGGAAGATAGCGTCCGATCCACGCTTCATGGCGGTCATCGGCCACGCTTCGTCCGACACAGCCATTCCCGCGTCCGTCGTGTATGAGGAGTCGAGCCTGCTATATCTCTCGCCGGTCGCCACCAATCCGCAGCTGATTCAGCATCAGTTCGAAAATCTCGTCAGCCTGATGCCATCGGATATTCATTTCGGCAAGCATATTGCCAGGGCAATGGCAGGCGCGGGCCTCACGAATGTCGTCGTGCTGTACGATATCGGCTATTACGGAACCGGCCTTATGACCTGCTTCGAGGAGTTCGCCGGCCAGTCCGGCTTGACGATCGTCATGAAGCAGTCGTTCAACCGTGTCTGGCGCGATTTCCGACCTGTGATAGCCGAGCTCAGGGGAAAGCAGTTCGACGCCGTCATGCTGGCCGCCAGCGGCGCTAATGCGGGGCGGATGATCAGGCAGTTGCGTGAAATGTCCGTCACGCATCCGATCTATGGCGGCGACGGACTGGACGACGCTGATATTCTGAGTACAACGGGACAGGCGCCCGCAAACCTGTTCGTTTCAACGGTCTATTCGACGGAATATATCGAGAAAGACGGCACGGCCATGGGCAAGGATTTTCTGGATCGGTTCCGTGCCGCTTACAAGATGGATCCGGACTACATGGCGATGCAGGGCTATGAGGCCGTGCTCCTTCTGGTGGAGGCGTTCCAACGCGCCAACACTATCCATCCGGTAGAGGTGTCCTCAATTTTCAAATTCTCGCCAGAGCACTGGGAAGGCGTGATGGGGCGCTATTTGTTTCAATCCACCGGTGAAGTGGTTGGTAAGAAGTTTTTCATCAAGGATATTCAAAAGGGTAAAACTATCGTGAGTAACGAAATTGGAGGAATACAGCGGTGATAACAATGTTTTTATTTGTAGCTTATATCGCGCTGTCCATTCTTGTGGCGTGGCTGGGACGCAACCGCAAGTTCGGTTACTGGGGTTACCTGTTCGGCTCGCTGCTGCTCACGCCCGTGATCGGGCTGCTGTTGTACCTTGCAACCGACGGGCCCGCCCGGACTCCAGAGCCGAGCGAAGGGGACGACCGGTAGATAAGTCAGCTTTGAGTCCGATTGTCAGCAATAAGGAGATCAGGCATGCAAGAAGATAACACAGATCAAACGCCCGCGCCGGAGTCACCGTCGCCGGCAGGCGCGACGCGCGAAGACCAGGCTGTTCACGAAATATACAAATATGCCATGGGCTCGTTTGTGGCCGGCATGATTCCCGCGCCCGGAATTGACCTGGCGGCGGTTACGGCCATCCAGATCAAGATGCTGCACTCCATTTCGAAGCTTTACAAAGTTCCGTTTTCGCAGAACGCCGCCAAATCGGTGGTTGCTTCGCTGTTCGGCGGACTGGGGGCGACTGCCATTGCCCGCGGAACGTTCGGCAGCCTGGTGAAGGCGATTCCGCTGGTGGGCCCGCTGGCCGGGCCGGTTGTTCTGCCGGCGATGGCCGTCGCCGCCACATATGCCGTGGGCAAGGTGTTCATACGGCACTTCGAGTCCGGCGGCACGTTCCTTGATTTCGATTCCACCGAGGCCAAGACGCATTTCAACCACCTCTACAACGAGGGCAAGACTCTGGCATCCGACGTCGCCCGCCGCTGGCGCAAGGGCGAGAAGCCCGCTGAAACCGGAACGCCGCCTCCCGGGTAACATGAAAGGTTCACGTCTCACCTCTAAACAAGCGGAAGATGGTAATGAAATCAGGATTTTTTTAGGGAGGGACGGCGATCCCGCCGTCCGCGAAGATTTTCTCAGCAAAATCGAAAGTTAAGACGCATCCCGAATGCCGTCCCAAATGCTCAATGAATGGAGAGAATTATCGGCATCCGGAAACAAATGCGAGGATGATTTACGAGCTTGCTTGATCGGCGAAAAAGTGCCAAGTTATTTTCCACCCGGATCAAGAAATCTGAAGTTATTGCTGAATGGAAGGAGCAAGAGGGGACTGCCTGCGCCGCCTGAAAAACGATTTTTTATCAATCAATTGGCCAGCGAATGGAGAAAGGCGCGGGGAGAAAGGCCGGTGACGCGCTTGAACATTTTGGACAGGTGGTAGATGTCGCAGAAGCCCGTTTCCCCGGCGATGTGTTTCAGTGGATACCCTCTCAAAAGAAGCCCTTTGGCCGTATTCACCCGCAAACGAATCAGCGCCGCCATCGGCGACTCCCCGGTTTCCGTGCGATAACGATGCGATAGCGTCGAAAGGCTGACACCCGTGGCCTGAGCCACAGCTTTCAGAGTCACCGCTTCAGCAAGATGCATTTCCAGATACCGGCGCACCTCCTCCGAAAACGGCCCCTTACCCGCAGGCGGCTTCACATCGGCCACACGACGGATCCCGGCTTCAACTGGAACGGCGTGATGCAGAAGATGGATGATTTCGAGGAGCAGACTTTGCGCATGCCAGTACCCTTCCTTTCCATAAGTGCTGCCCGTCCAGGCAATTTTCCTGAGAAGCCCTTCCAGCAAACCTTCCGGATCCAAAAACCGACCGAACCGATGTTTTCTGTCAACAAGTGAATCCAACCCACAAGCTTCACCCCCGGCAAGAATCACATAGGCGCTGTGTATACGACTGTCGACCGACCGCGTGTCCTCCCAGTATGGCGTATGGGGCGGATACAAATGCGCCACTCCCGCACCCCGTTCCAGCCAGGGCCGAGCACGTCCGCCTACCCGACATAAACCCGACGCCGATATGGAATAATCCAGAACCCATTGCGACTGCATCAGACGCCCCGTCAATCCGCCATGCCGCCGCTCTCCCTCCACAGCCGTCAGCAACGCCGGACACACACCAGATCCGAACTCCCACGTATGACCCGTTCCCCGGGATTTTCCAGTTTCCATTTTCATCATACCTGATCATACAACTATCTTGCCGTTCTGTCTATTGTGATGAGCCTGAATGTCTGCGAATATCTCAACACTGTTAGCCACTATTAGGAGATATGTTATATGCGTAATAGAACAAACAAGAAAGATTCAGCATTGCAGATTCCCGTACAGGCCAAGGCGGTTGTCTTTACTGGACCGAAAAAATCTTTCCGGATCGAGTCTTATCCCGTGCTGACACCGAAAAAAAGTATGGCCCTGCTGAAAATGTTGCGCAGTGGAATCTGCGGAACGGATATCCACATTCACGAAGGACGACTGGCGCTCCCCTTCAAGAAGCTGATTATCGGTCATGAGCTGATTGGAAAAATCATGGACATGGGAACCGGACCCCGGCGGGATGGCCTGGGCGTGCCTCTCCGGAAAAACGATCTGGCCATCGCCTGCGTGGCCATACCCTGCGGAAAATGCCTGAACTGCCGCGCGGGTGAAACCGCGAGCTGTCTGCAATTCGGAGTCACTTATTTCCAGAATCCCGATGAGCCGCCCCACTTTTTCGGCGGACACGCCGAAGTTCTGCACAGTCCCACAAAGAACCTGGTTAAGATTCCGCGCAACATGGATCTCGATGCCGTAGCGGCTTTCCCCTGCGCCGGACCGACCGCCATTCGCGCCTTTACTTACGCCGGCGGATTAAAACGGGGTGAACTCGTCGTCGTCCAGGGCACGGGTCCAGTTGGTCTTTTTGCCATCGCCTGGGCGGCCAAAGCCGGATGCCGCGTCATCGCCATCGGATCCGTTTCCGATCCGGACCGGGTTAAGCTGGCCCGTCAATTGGGAGCGGAAAAGGTGCTCGATTACCGCCTGGAAAAGGCAGAAGACCGGATCAAAAAAATCAATGCACTGGCCAAAAACATGAACCGGGGCAACGGCGCTGACGTAGTATTTGAAGCCAGCGGTTCGCCTGCCGCGATACCGGAAGGAATCAATCTGGTGCGTACGCGTGGACGCTACATCGTGCCCGGCCAGTATTCCGATAGCGGCCCCGTATCCATTGCACCTCACCTGATTACGTTCAAAGCCATCCAAATCACCGGAAGCGGACAGTATCAGATCGAAGACGTGGGAACATACCTGTCCTTCCTGTCGCGGCATGCGGACGTGCGCCGGGCTTTTGCCAAATGCGTCACCCATCATTACCGGATCGATCAGGCCAACCTGGCGTTTAAGAACGCCTCTGCAGGTAAATCGGTGAAAGGAGTCTTCGCGTCATATGAAAAATAAATGGGAAGCGATACGGAAAGAAATCCGCGACTGGCGGGACAAGAAGTCCGGTTATGATCTACGGAAATACTGGCGCGTCCTGGCCTGGCATGAACACGCCGGGACGCCGGAGCCGATTGTCCAGGCACAGGCTTTTCGTTCCGTGCTCGAACACGCATCTTTCTTCTGTTATCCGGACGAAAAAATCTGCGGATGTCTGCGAAGCTTTTACACAGAAGCCCTACCCGACGGCTTGACCGAAGCAACGCTCAAAACTTTAGACGAAAAGCACAAAGCGCGGGGGCAGCGTAATTTTCAAGCAGGCTGGGATCATACGCTTCCCGATTACCCCACCCTTTTAAACGAAGGACTGGATGGCGTTATCATGTGCGCTAAGAAATCTCTACAGGAACATTCTGCACCGGACGAAACCACGTTCCTGCAGGCTGCTCTGATTACCCTGGAAGCGTTCCGCGATTTCATCCGGCGCTATGCCGAAGCGGCGCGCTCGGCGCTGGATCAGGAAACCGCCGATGCCCTTCTGGCCACGGCCGGACCCGCTCCCAAAACTCTGCGTCAGGCTATGCAGTTGGTCTGGCTCACACATCTGGCGTTGAGCTCCGAAGGCCGGAGTGCCATGGCGCTGGGCCGCATGGATCAGTACCTGTATCCCTTCTATCAACGCGACATGCAAGCCGGAGTGATCAACCGCAACGAGGTTCTGGATCTGTTCTGCCATTTATGGGTTCGACTGGACGAGATCAACCAAATCCAGAACATCTGCATCGGGGGCCTGACCCCGGACGGACGGGACGGGACCAACGAGCTCAGCTACATCCTTCTCGAGGCCACTAAACTTGTTCAATCCCCTTCCACCAATTTATCCGCGCGTTTTCACGACGGCACGCCGGAATCGTTTTTCCGGGCCTGTTTCGATGTGATTCAAACCGGCATCGGATTCCCCGCCATCTTTAATGATCACATCAATATCCCGATGCTGGAATCTTTCGGGATTCCGACGGACATCGCCCGTGATTTCTGCATGGTGGGTTGTATTGAACCCATGCTCGCCGGCCGTCAGCAAGCCTGGTCGGACAGCCGCTTCAACATGCCGCGCTGTCTCGACAAAGCCCTGCGCCAGTTTCTGGTGGGCCGGGATCTTTCGTTTGAACAGCTAAACCGCCTGTTCCATAAGGTGATGGCCGAAGACCTTGCCCAACATGTGGAACTGATCAATAAGCGGATCGCCGCATTTCCACCCGATCGCTTTCCGGATCCTTTTCTTTCCGCGTTGACCCGCGACTGTCTGGCGCGTGCGCGCGACATCAACGATGGCGGCGCGGAATTCCGCCGCTTTCACGGCATTGCCGTCATGGGACTCGGCACCACAGCCGATTCCCTGACCGCGGTGAAAACACTGGTGATTGACCAGCAGAAAATCGCGCCCGAAGTCTTGCTGTCGGCCCTTGATGCCGACTTTAAAGGTTATGAACCTGTCCGGCAGTCCCTGCTTCAGCAGGCGGTGAAATACGGAAACGACGAAGCCCTCGTGGACTCCATCGCCGCCGATGTAGTCCAGTGGACCGCCGAAGAAAGCATGAACCACAAGACCTGCGACGGCGGCCGGTTCATGTCGTGCATGGCCGCCAATGTTTCGAATATTCCCTCCGGCAAGGAAGTGGGAGCCACGCCCGACGGACGCCATGCCGGGACCCCGCTCTCCGATGCCGCCAGTCCAAGCTTCGGCCGGGATCAGCACGGGCCCACGGCATTTCTGAATTCTGTAGCCGCTCCGGACTACGGTAAGGTCGGATGTACCGTGATCAACATGCGTTTCGATCCTGAGCATTTTCAGGACAAGCCCGGCGCCGACCGGTTCGTGTCCATGATGAAATTCTTTGTCAAAAACCGCATCCCGGAACTGCAGTTCAATTTCACCGGCACGGAAACCCTGCTCGCCGCCCAGAAAGACCCGGAACGCTACAGTGATCTCCTGGTGCGCGTCAGCGGATTCTCGGCCCACTTCGTCAATCTGGCAAAAGAGGTGCAGGAAGATGTCATCCGCCGACACGCTCACGGGTAACGTTTTTGATATTCAGCGTTTTTCCATCCATGATGGGCCAGGCATCCGCACCACGGTTTTCCTGAAGGGTTGTCCGCTCCGCTGCCTCTGGTGTCACAATCCCGAATCCTGGAAACCGAGTCCGGAACTGATGGTCAATCCGGAAAAATGCGTACAGTGCGGCCGGTGCGTGGAGGTCTGTCCGCAGGGCGTCCATCGGATCACAAATGATCAGAAGACTTTTGACCGTTCGCTCTGCCGGGCCTGCGGACGTTGCGCCGAAGCCTGCCCTGCCAAAGCACTGGAACTCTGCGGCAAAACCATGAACGTCTGCGAAGTCATGCATGTGGTGGAGAGAGACCGTGATTTTTATGCCGAATCCGGCGGGGGGCTGACCCTGTCCGGCGGCGAACCCACAGCTCAGCCGGATTTTTCCGTGGCCCTGCTGACGGAAGCCCGGCGCCGTGGAATTCACACCTTGGTCGAAACCTGCGGATACTGTTCTTTTGCTGTCCTCAAAAAGTTTCTGCCGGTCGCTGATCTCTTTTTTTATGACATCAAGGCCGAGGCGGCCCGGCATGAGGAGCTGACCGGGGTTTCCATGGATCAGATCCGCAAGAATTTAAAGCGACTGCTTGAACACGGCGCCAAAGTCGAGGTTCGCATACCTATGATTCCCGGCGTCAACGATACTCCGGAATTCCGCAAAGAACTGGAAGAGCTACCCCGTGATTTCCCGCGGCTCGAATCCATTACGCAAAACCCCTATCACCGTCTGGGCGAGAAAAAACGCGAACAGCTCGGTCAATGACTTAATCGGCGCGCTCAAGGCCGACACTTCGCACTTCTCCGTGCGCATCAGTCGGTCCACAAACGGTTCCCATCTGTCTAAGCTAAAGGAATATAGCCGGGGTATCGCAGCGTGTCAATTCGGAGTGTGGTTATTGGGCTTATCATATCTCGAGTGTGGATTCTGCTGAAACACCCCGATATCAGACGGTCCGCGGCACGCGGACCTTCCCATAACCTCGAATTCCTGTTGATTTACAGTCTTTTAATCCTGTGTATCCTGTCCAACTGCTCCTTCCTGGCTCACACGCTTTCCAGTTCCATCCAGCGCTCTAAAAGCTGTTCCATCTCCACAGCCACCTGCTTAAGCCTCGATTGGGCCGAGCTGATTTCCGTGGGTGGTCGTTTGTAAAAATCCGCTTCAGATTGCTCCGCCACAAGTCTCGCCTGCTCATCTTCAAGCGCCTGAATGCGCGAACCCATCTGTTCAAGCTCGCAGCGATCCCTGCTTGTCAGGCGTCTGGGCTTCGGTTTTGTCCTTGTTTTTCCGGAATCGTCAGGAACAGACTGGCGGACGATGGACTGAGGCGGACGACGTTGAGTCATCATGTCGTCGTAACCGCCCGCG
>JAGYMT010000040.1 GCA_018400335.1 Kiritimatiellia bacterium
AACATAGACGTTCCCGATATTGCGAAACGCGAGGAGAACGCATTGGCATGGATGGATGTGGCGAAGCGTTTCGGATATGAGGGCGTGATAGCAACCGCCTGGAGCCGCTATGCCACGCACGGCGTCCAGTGCGAACCGATAGATGCCGCGCTTGATTCGCTGGTCAACATGGGAGTGATCCTGCACGACGGCAAAGCGCCGCGCGGCGGCCTCGATGAGTGTATTTCCGCGCTCGAAGAGCTGGGCGAGAAGGATCGGTTCGAGGCCTGCAAGGCGGCCATGAACCAGCTCACAAATAAACGCAGGACGGGATGGTGGTCGGTGCAATCGCTGCGCGAGATCGTTGTTCTTCACCGGCTCGACCCGCGCCGCAACTCCGACCATCTCAAGAAGTCCACAAGGCAGTTCAGGGATTTCGTTAAGGATTCGGAAACGGTGAAGGCCGCGGTGGAGAAGGCGTTTGAAGGGCTGATTGACCCTGTCTGGATAGATGAGTATGTGGACACGCGTCTCGATCCGTTCGATGATGAGCTCGCGGATATGGAGCGGATAACCGGTTTCGACCAGAGCGGCTGAAGTGATCTTCCCTGACCCGCAGCGATTATTTCCGCCTCGGGCTATTTCCACACTTGTTTAAGTGTGGAAATGAATATCAAGCAAGAACAGCTACTGTTTCTTGATGGTTCGGTGGTTTTCGCTTGATCAGCCGCCGTTGCATACAAGATCGGACTCGTAGCGATTTGTGCTTGGCAAGGTCCGGTGTGGCGCAAAGCCTGATTCCGGAAGACGAACACCGGCGAGAACTGATTATTCCGTAACCACAATGAAAAATAGGTTGTTTCCATGCCTTTGGCTTGGTGAAGATTCCATGAAGACCAAGCGTTGGAAAATACGCGCTGGAAAATGCTTGGATCAGCCGGGTCAATCATCTATTATTTCACACGATTCACCGGTTTGGCGTTGCAATGTTCAGGAGACACCAATTATGTCCAGGATGCTGTTTTCAGTTGCAATGACGATCCTCCTGTTGTTCAATCTCCGTGGAATCGGTATTGGGGAGGAAGTTGCTGATGTGAAAAAGCTGCCGCCGCCGGAAGAGCAGGGATCCGTCACGGTCGAGAAGGCCATTGCCGGCCGGAGGTCCGTCCGGTCTTTTGTTGACAGCGCCCTGAGCGAAGCGGAAATCTCCCAGCTTCTATGGGCTGCGCAGGGCATCACGGCGCCGGACATGGGCCTTCGCGCTGCCCCCTCCGCCGGGGCGATGTATCCCCTGGAAACATACGCCGTCACCGCTTCAGGCGTGTTCCGCTATCTCCCCGACGCCCATTCGCTTGAGCAGCTGAAGGCCGGTGATTTGAGGGCCGCCCTCGCCGAAGCGGCGCTGGGCCAGACGTGCGTGCGCCAGGCCCCGGTCACTTTTGTCTTTGCCGCGGTTCCGGGGCGGACCACGAAGAAGTACGGCGAGCGGGGCATGATGTTCATTCACATGGAAGCCGGCCATGCCGCGCAGAACATTCACCTGCAGGCCGTGGCGCTGGGATTGGGGTCGGTTCCGGTCGGCGCGTTCGATGATAAATCGGCGGCGCGCGTGATGGGCATTCCGGACGGGCAGGTTGTGTTGTACATAATCCCGGTCGGACGCTCGAAATGAAAATCCTGCCATACATTCGGATCATGCGTCCGAACCACTGGTTCAAAAACGTATTCGTTCTGCCCGGCGTCCTTCTGGCGTTCTTTTTTGTTCCCGGTTCCTTCTCGCTGCATTCGATTCTCATGGTCGCGTACGGGCTCGTATGCGTGTGTCTCGTGGCTTCGAGCAATTACGTTCTCAACGAGATACTGGACGGACCCTACGACGCGCATCACCCTGAGAAGGGTAAGCGCCCGGTGCCGAGCGGCGAGGTTAACATTCCCGTTGCGTACGGGCTGTGGCTGGCGCTCGCCGCGGCCGGCATAGTCGCGGCGTTCATGGTCTGCCCGAGGTTCGGCCTCTCCGCCCTCGCGCTGTGGGTAATGGGTGTTCTCTACAACACGCCGCCCGTGCGGCTGAAGGATGTTCCCTACGGCGACGTTCTGAGCGAATCGGTGAATAATCCGCTCCGGCTCGCGCTGGGCTGGTACTCCACCGGCGTCATATCCCCGCCGCCGCTGTCAATGATACTGGCCTACTGGATGTTCGGCGCGTTTCTCATGGCAGTGAAGCGCTTCGCCGAGTATCGCCACCTTGGCGACGCAGAGCGGGCCGCCAATTACAGGAAGTCCTTTTCCTATTACAACCAGGAAAGGCTGCTGGTCAGCATACTCTACTATGCCGGATTTTTCGGCATGATGTCCGGTGTGTTCATCACTCGGTACAGGCTGGAACTTGTGCTGGCCTCGCCCGTGGTGGTCTACGCCATGGCCTACTACCTGCACATGGGGTTCAAGCCGGACAGTCCGGCGCAGAAGCCGGAAGGCCTGTTCAGGCAGAAGAAGCTCGTCGCCATCGTGCTGCTTGCCTTCGTGCTGTGCGGCGCGCTGCTCTACTTCGACATCTCCGCGTTCACCAACCTGCTCGACCCGCGCGTGCTGCCGCCTTCTCATCCATAAGCGCGCCGACACGCCCCGTCAATTCTCATTATGATCTCGTCCCGCGCGACCCCGCATTGCGCGGGGCAAGCCTTGCGCCTGCCATGCCTTTGGCATGGTCGCGGGAACGATAGATTGGGGCGAAAAGGCACACCTTTCCGCCCCAATCTTCGGATCCTGCCGCGCGAGACGGCAGGGGATCACGACCGGCCCAGCTAATCAGACCGCGACCTCTTTATTCAGTTCGCTCGACTTGTAGATTCCGTCAATCAAGCGCATCACGGTCACGCCCTCGCGCGCCGTGGCTGCCGGCGGCGCCTCGCCGCGGCATGCCGCGAGGAAGGCGCGGGCCTGAGCCTCGAACGTCTTCGTATCCGCCTTGAACTGGGGCGTCACTGTAACCGGCCGACCCTGCTGCTCCGTGATGATCTGCAGCGGCTGACCGTCCATAAACCTGGCCCCGCCCTTGTTGCCCATAATCTCAACGAAACCGCACTCGGGCGAATTGGCCGCCCAGGAGATATCGAAGGACATGGTGGCCTTGTCGCCGAACCGCGCGATTCCCGTGGCGTAGTCCTCGACGTCAAACACGCCGTCAAGCTTGGGCGGCCCCGCCCACATCCCTACGTAGACGTAGTCGCCCATCCTCTGTCCGAACTTTGCGTAGGTCTTGGCGCTAACGGACGTCAGGTTCCAGCAGCCGCTGGTCCACATGGCGAGGTCGAACCAGTGCACGCCGATGTCAATTATCGGCCCGCCGCCGGAATCCGCCTTGGTTGTGAACCAGGAGCCGAGCCCCGGTATGCCGCGCTGCCTTATCAGCACCGCTCGGATGTGGTATATCTCGCCAAACTCGCCCCTCTTCACATAGTCGCGCACCACCTGCGCCGACGAGTCCTGCCGCCGCACCATGCCGACCTGGAGAACCTTGCCGTTTTCCTTTGACGCTGCTGCAATCTTCTCTCCCTCGACGGCGTTCATGGCCATGGGCTTTTCGAGCAGGACGTGCTTGCCTGCCTTGAGAGCGGCAACCGCCGCTTCGCAGTGCAGCTTGTTCCCTACACCGATTACCACCGCCTGCACGTCGGACTTCAGCAGGTCGCGGTAATCCGTGAACTGCTGCTCGACTCCGAATCTATCGGCTTCCTTTGCCAGCCGTTCCTTATTGTTGTCACAGACGGCCGTTATCTCCGCCGACTCGACCGCCTTGAACGCGCCTGCGTGCACGCACCCTATGGTGCCCATCCCGATGATACCAACCTTCACTTTATCAGACATATCTTTTCCTTTCTTTGACCTGTTTCAACCTCAACCTGGCAGTTCAACTGCTCGGCGGTTGACATCAATCGCCGTAATAGATTATTTGTAAGTTGTTGCGATGTCCGTTCGGCTCTGCGAACGCCGCACCAAATGGGACATCAACACCCAACAGCCAACAAGGAATATCCAATATCCAAGGAATCCGATGAATATTGGGAGTTCCTTGTTGGATATTGGATATTCAACTGCTCTTTTTAGGGTCAATGATACTCTTCCCATTCCGGCTCGTGCTCGAAAATCCAGCGATAGTAATCAGCCCCTTCGAGCCTGCCCGCCGCCGCCTCGTCGAGGACGATGGTGCAGCGGCGATGAAGCTGCAGGGCCGTGGCGGAGATCATGGATGTTACAGGACCCTCCACCGCCTTGGCGATAACGGCCGCCTTCGCGGACCCGGTGGCCAGCAGGATGCAGCGCTTGCTGTCGAGGATCGTTCCCACCCCCATGGTTATAGCGCGCCGCGGCATCTTATCAGGCGATCCGAAAAGCGGACCGTTCTGGCTGATCGTGGCCGGGGACAGCGCTTTCACCCGGGTCCTCGACAGCAGCGCGGAGAGCGGCTCATTGAATCCTATATGGCCGTCCGCCCCTATGCCGAGCAGTTGGAGGTCAATACCTCCCGCGTACTTGATCGCTTCCTCATACCTGGCGCACTCGGCGTCAAGATCCTTGGCGCCGCCGTCCGGAAGGTGCGTGTTGCGAAGGTCAATGTTGACCTTGTCGAACAGGTGGCGGTTCATGTAAGAGCGGTAGGAATTCCGGTCTTCCGGCGGGATTCCCACATATTCATCGAGGTTAAAGGTGCGGCAGAGCGAGAAGTCAAGATCCTCCTTCTCGTGCATGGAGACCAGAATGGAATATACCGATTCCATCGTCCTGCCGGTAGCCAGACCGAGCACCAGCGAGGGATTCTCCCGCAGCTCTCGGGCTATGATCCTCGCGGCCAGCAGGGCGGCGGAAGCTTCGGTGGATTGGATGATGACTTCCATGTCGCTCGTCGTCAGGCCGTCCGCGCTACTTAAGATATTCCTTCGCGTTTTCCGGCATGGACAGCATAACCTGACGCTCCGGCACGGATTCCGCGAGTATGGCGAGCTCATCGCAGCCAGCGTCGAGGGGCAGGACCGTCTGTCCGCCCCCGGCGGCGGATCTGCAGAGAGCCATCATGATCTCGAACCCCTTGTAGGCGCTGTCGAAATTGCACGGGTGCACCTTCGAATCATCGTCAAGCCACGCGGCCATATCCTCTATATAGGGCGGCATGTCCAGATCGTAATTCATACAGCCGGGCCCGGATTGAACGCCTTCCCTCGTAACGGCCCGCCACCCGCCGCCGGTGAGCACCTCGGCGAAGCCCGCAGTGCCCTGCGCGCCGATTCGGCACTTGCGCCACCAGTAATCCACCTCCGGCACGTCGGGCGCGCCGGCCCCGCATTCCACGATGCCGCGCACGCCGTTGGCGAACTGGATGAACCCGCCCATGTAGTCAGGGGAGGAATGGACGTCGGCGAACTTGCCGCGGCCCGCGGCCTGCGCCATCACCCACTGGGCCTCGGCTTCGTCGTTGAACCACCGAATATAGTCAATGAGATGGCTCATCATGTGCATCATCCAGCCGGTGGACGTTCCATAGACCGTATGCACTTTGCCCAGCGCCCCGCTCGCGACGACGTTCTTCACCGCCTGATAGTGCGCGCCGTACCGGTGCTGGTGGCTCACAACCGCCTTCACTCCTGCCTTGTCCAGGAGTTTCTTGACAAGCATACCTTCAGAGCTGTTCATTGCAACCGGCTTCTCAAACGCGATCAGCTTCGCGCCGCTCTCGATTCCGATCTTGATCATCTCGGAGCGCAGCTTCGGCAGGGTGCAGAAGCAGAAAACATCCGGCTTGACGGATTTCACGAGTTCCCGCGCATCCTCAAAAGTCCGGGGATTGTCCAACTTGCCCGCGGCCTGATCGAGGCGCGTCTTGTCCAGATCGCATATCGCCTCCAGCGCGAATCGTTTATTGGCTTTGAATGCCGACGCGTGATGCATGCCCCTCTTACCCATGCCGACCACCGCCACCTTGTATTGTCTGCTCATATTTTACACTCCTGTATGATAACCACTCGTTTAATATCCAAGGCGGACAGGCAACCCAGTTCAATGAGAATATTTCTTAACCGCCCGCTTTGCTCAAGACGCAAAGATCGCAAAGGGAATTTCATATCCGCGAGGTTGACCGCGGATATGGACTTCGCTTCATCCCTTCGGGATGAGTTCGCAATACAAACCTTTGTCCGGCGTCTGCCCCGCCGGATAAATCTTCACTTGGCGTACTTTGCGCCTTGGCGGTTCACATTTTATTGTTCTTCAGGGCGGAAGCCGCTCAGCGGCTCCCGTCCCATTCCAGCGTCTTGCTGATAACGAAATCCACTTCCTCTTCCGTGAGCTCGGGGAACATGGGCAACGACACGCAGGAGGCCGCGTTGATCTCGGAGTTGGGGAGCGGGCCGGCAATGCGGGCCTGCTTGCCCCAGGGATAGCCTTCCTGCTGGTGGATCGCGATGGGATAATGGCTCTTCGCGTCCACGCCATTGTCGTTGAGGAACTTCAGCAGCTCATCGCGGCGCCCGGGCTCCTTCGTTTCGACGACGTACAGGTGGTAGACGTGCCGGTAGCCGGGCATTGCGAAAGGAAGCGTGATGTTGCGCGCCTGCTTCAGCCCGTTCGTGTACCGGTCGGCCCACTTGCGGCGCCGGTCGTTGCCGGCGTCAATGTGCTTCAGCTTGGCGCTCAGAACGCCGGCGTGAATATCGTCAAGGCGGCTGTTGAAGCCCATACTGTGGCAGGAACGCTTGGTTGAGCCGTGGTTGCGGAGCCTGCGGATCGCCTCGTCCACATCCGCCCTGTTCGTGATAACCGCGCCGCCGTCGCCGAACGTGCCGAGGTTCTTCTGGATGATGAAGCTCGTGCAGACAGCGTCGCTGAGCTCGCCGATCCGGAAGCCGCCGCCGCTTGCTCCAATCGCCTGCGCGTTGTCCTCGATCACGAACAGCTTGTGCTTGTCCGCGATCTCGCGGATGGCGCGCATGTCGGAGCACTGCCCGTAGAGATGAACCGGCACCAGCGCCTTGGTCTTCGGGGTAATGGCCGCCTCGATCTTCGAGGGATCAATGCACTTCGTTTTCGGGTCGCAATCAACGAAAACGCAGGTCGCCCCGGCCACCCATATCGCCTCGGCGGTCGCGAAGAAGGTGTTGGTCGTGGTTATACATTCGTCGCCGGGCCCTATGCCGAGCGCCATGAAGGACAGCCAGAGCGCGTCGGTTCCGTTTCCCACGCCTATCGCGTAGCGGGTGCCGCTGTACTCGGCCAGCTCCTTCTCGAACCGTTCAAGCATGGGACCCATGACGTACTTCCCGCTCTCGAGCACTTCCTTGATGTTGGCGTCTATCTCTTCTTTAATGTTGTGGTACTGGCGCACATGTCCGTAAAATCCAACCTTCATCTTCCTTCTCCCTTTTTTTGCATCGCTTTTGTTACCTTGAAATTGCGCATCACATTAAGACAGGAATTCGCATTATGACTTGGACCCTGCCGACCAAGGTCGCGGGGGGGCGGCCATAATTACAATTGCTGACATTAAGACCGCGCCCCGCCGGTTTCAAGTCATTTTTTGAAAAACATCACCCCCAGAGCGGGCTCGGATACACGCCCGCCTCCACCAGCCTCCGTATGCCTGATTTCACAACCGGCGTATCCTCCTTGTACGTCACCCCGAACCACTTCTCCGGAGTTTCGAGCACATTCATTGTGACCCCGCCCGACTTAATCAGCTCGTGGACGATTGACGGCAGCAGGAATTCCAGCTTCGGCTTGTCCGCCGCATCCTTCAGGAACGCCGGAAACATACGGTCCATCTGCTCGAACAGGACAGGGGTGAATCCGAACATGTTCATCGAGGCTATCTCGTCGCCCGTTGCGGGGATCCACTTTCCGTCCTCGTCCTCGAACCGGGCGCCGGATTGCGTCTTCTCTATCTTCATGCGCTCGACAACGCTCACCAGGTGATTACCGGGCCCGGTTTCGCAAATGCCGCGCGTCACGTGTCCGTGGTCCGAGAGCGTGTTCATCAGCCGGAAACCGACCATAACGAAGTCCGTGCTTTCCGAGCTCAACTGCTGAAGCGCGGCCGAGATTATCGAGTACGACTCCTTGCCGTAGAAATCATCCGCATTGATCACCGCGAACGGCTCCTTGACCGTGCCCTTGCACTGCATGATCGCGTGGCCCGTGCCCCACGGCTTGGTTCTGTCCGGTGGGACGGTGAAGCCGGGGGGCAGGTTGCCAAGTTCCTGGTAGACGTATTCCACCGGAATCCGTCCCTGGAAATGCCTTCCTATCACCGACTTAAAATCCTTTTCGATATCCTTCCGGATCACGAAAACCACCTTGCCGAACCCGGAGCGTATGGCATCAAACACGGAATAGTCGAGCATGATCTCGCCGGACGGCCCCACCGGGGCGATCTGCTTAAGCCCGCCGAACCTGCTCCCAACCCCCGCCGCCATGACAACTAATGTTGGTTTCATATAAAGTCTCCCCCTGATTTATTAATCGAAAGCTTAAGGTTATCACGACAACCGTGAAAATCAATCACTATCAATTTTTTTGAAAAGCTCTTTGTGAAACTTGCCTCGCCGCACAAAGAGAGTTGAGTTGACCGGATCCATGTCCGCGAGATTCAGGGCCAAGGCCTCCGAGATCCGCAGGCCGGTACAGTAAAGCAGGCCGATCAGAAAGCGCATGCATTCTTTCCCTATCCCCTTGTCGGGCCCGAGGATAGCGGTTGCCGCCATCAACTCGCCGACCTGCTCTGAACTCAACGGATAGAAGCGTATCGACCGAGGCTGTCGCGGCACGAGGCGCGAAGGCAACAAAACGCTTTCAGGCATCAGGACATGCAGATAGACACTGAACTGACGTAAGGTCGAGAGCCTGCCCGCGCGTGTTGAATGACTCCTATCGGCGATCTCCTTGGCATAGTGCTTGAGACGTGTTCGAGACATTCGATGCCAGGTTGCGGTGTGTCGTGAGCATGGCGCCCTTTGGAAAGCCTGTCGTTCCCGAAGTGTAGAGAATGGCCGCGACATCGTCCGCCGGGTCCAAATCCGGGCTTGGCGGCGTTGCGCCGGCCGCCAGGATATCCTGCCAGAGCGTGTCCGATTCGCCGGTTTTCTCTGAGCCCATAACAATGCGCGGCATGGGGGCGGACAGGTGCAGGTCAAGGGCGCGCACGTTTTCGATGAACGCCTGGTGGAAGATGAGCGCCCTTGCGCCGGAGTCGTTGAGGATGTAAACGATCTCCTTCGGGTTCAGCAGAAGGTTGACCGGCACGACGGCGGCGCCGGCCTGCAGTATGCCGAAATACGCGAACACGAAAGCGTCGGAGTTGGGACAGTAGAGTGCAACGCGATCGCCCTTCGTTATCCCGAGTGCGGCGAGCCCGCCCGCAACGGAATCCGTTATGCGATCAAGCGCAGCGAAATCCGTCACGCGCCCGGCGAAACTGACGGCCCTGTGGTCGGCGAACCGCCCTGCGCTCTGTCTGAGTATTTCGGGAAGCGATTTGTTCTTGAAGCTCATCTTTCTACAGGAAGTATAACGGATAAACCGCAGCAGGCAAGCATAGTTTGTCATAGTATTGGCCAATAGGGACGGGAATGCTGCAATCACAGAGGAGCAACTACGAAACACGCGAAAGGCACGAAATGGC
>JAGYMT010000400.1 GCA_018400335.1 Kiritimatiellia bacterium
TCTGAACACCTGAAATCTTTCAACGAAGCTGGTTAAATGTCAAACACTTTACAACCTTCATCCGTGCCGAGCCACATTGCCATCATAATGGACGGCAACGGACGCTGGGCAAAGCATCGCGGTCTTGACCGGAGCGAGGGCCACCGCGAGGGCGTGAAATCGGTGCAGGTTATCCTCCGCGCCTGCAAGAAGGCCGGCGTGAAGTATCTCACTCTCTACGCGTTCAGTACCGAAAACTGGGTGCGGCCTAAATCAGAGATCGGCGTGTTGATGAAATTACTTACCGAATTCCTACGCAACCACGAACGGGATCTTCACGATGAGCGCATCCGCCTTCGCGTTATCGGAAATCCGGATGCCTTTCCGCGAATCATCAGGACCAGACTTGACCGAGTTATCAGGGTCACGGAGAAATATGCCGATTCACAGCTGATTCTTGCGTTGAACTACGGCGGACGCAATGAGCTGGCGCGCGCCGTGCGGAAGATAGCCGAAAAGGTGCGGACCGGCGATCTGAAGCCTTCGAAAATAGATGAATCAGTGGTTGCGGCCAATCTCGACGCGCCCGATGTACCCGACCCCGACCTCATGATAAGGACAAGCGGCGAAATGCGCCTCAGCAACTTCCTGCTCTGGCAGTTGTCCTACTCCGAGCTGTACATCACGGATGTCCTCTGGCCCGACTTCCGGGAGGAGGAGTTCTTCAAGGCTCTCGATGTGTATGCCAAGAGACAAAGGCGGTTCGGAGATATAAAATGACAATGGAGAAACTGGCAAAACGGCTACCAAGCGGATGTATCGTAGTACTGGCCGTGGTTCTGCCCGTATTCTACGTGCCGTCGCTCGGCGTGTGCATCCTGCTGGTCACGATATCCACTCTCGCCCTGCTCGAGTTCTATCACCTGCTGGAGCGAACCGGGGGTAAATCATTTCAATGGCTAGGCATGATCTTCGGCGCCTTGCTGATCACGGCGACCTGGCTGGAGCTGTCGTTCGAGAGCAGCTTCCGCCTCTCTCCCGAACCCGTTGTTCTGACGGTCATGGTGTTGGCGCTGTTCCTGAGGCTGTTTCCGCAGAAGATGAACGGCGACCCGCTGGCCACCGCCGCCTGCACGATATTCGGTGTTCTCTACATTTCAATGCTCTTCAACTATTTCACAAAGCTGGTCTTCACGTGGGAGCCGGCGGGGTTGCTGGGCGTCACGGGCACAACAGGGCGGCTTCTGTTCTTCTACCTTCTTGCCGTTGTGAAGATATCCGATATTGGAGCTTATTTCATAGGAAGCAGGTGGGGACACCATAAACTGATTCCCAGGATTTCGCCAGGCAAGACCTGGGAAGGCAGCATCGGCGGAATTCTGTGCGGGCTTGCCGGCAGCATCGTGTTTCACCTGGTTTGCGGCGGACGGATGGGACAGCTCACGGTAAGCTGGGTTGACACCCTCGTCCTCGGCCTGCTGCTTCCCCTGCTTGGCATTGCGGGCGACCTTAGCGAATCCATGCTCAAGCGCTCCGGCGGTATTAAGGATTCAAGCGGGATCGTGCCCGGCATGGGCGGGGTGCTGGATATTCTCGACAGCCTCCTGTTCGCCGTACCCGCCCTCTATATCTATGCTGCGTATGTCCTCGAATAAACATAGAAACATCGTCATCCTCGGCAGCTCGGGCTCAATCGGCGAGAACGCGCTGCGCGTCGCGGAGGCTTTTCCAGACCGGTTCCGCGTGGTCGGGCTCGCGGTCCAAAGCAGGGTGAAGCGCCTCGTCGAGCAGGTTCGCCGCTTCAACGTCAAACGCGTTGCAGTGGCGGACGAGCAGGCGGCCAACCGGTGCCGGGAACTCCTTCCGGACGTCACGGTTCTTTCCGGTCCACGCGGCATGGATGAGCTCGCTGCCTCTGAAGAGGCTGATATCGTGCTGGCGGCCATAGTCGGCGTCGCCGGCCTGAAGCCCGTTCTCGCGGCGCTCTCCGCGGGAACGGATGTCGCGCTGGCCACCAAGGAGGCGCTGGTTGCGGCCGGAAAGATAGTCACCGATACCGCGGCCAGAACCGGCGCGCGCCTGCTTCCCGTGGACAGCGAACACAGCGCCATTCTGCAGTGCCTGGAGGGTAGACGGCCCGAACATGTGAGACGCCTCATCCTCACCGCTTCCGGCGGACCCTTTGCCGCCCGGCCGGATGTGGATTTCAGCAAGGTGTCAATAGGCGATGCGCTCAAGCACCCGACCTGGAACATGGGCCGCAAGGTGACGGTTGACTCCGCCACGATGATGAACAAGGGCCTCGAGCTTATCGAAGCGCGCTGGCTGTTCAACATACCCCTCGACCGGATCGCCGTCCTCGTTCACCCGGAAAGCATCGTGCATTCGCTCGTCGAGTTCGTTGACGGCAGCGTTCTCGCCCAGCTCAGCGCATCGGACATGCGGTTCGCTATCCAGTATGCCCTCACTTACCCCGACAGGGCGGACGGCGCGCTTCCACCGCTCGACCTCGCGCGGCTGGGCGTGCTTCACTTCTCGGAGCCGGATAAAAAACGCTTCCCCTGCCTGGAGATCAAAACAGTGTGATTAGCCAGTTCC
>JAGYMT010000401.1 GCA_018400335.1 Kiritimatiellia bacterium
TCGCTGCCCTCCTTCACCGCGGCGCGCAGCATGTCGCCGTAGGTGATGAGTATACTGCTTTTCCGGCTCCATCGCGACGGCGGCTGCGTGAGGTCGAAACCGATGCCGTAGCGCCCGGCCATCGCCGCGGCACGTCTGATGCAGATATCCGCCTTGTTGCCGTAAAGAAGATCGAAGCTCCTCTTCAGTTTCATCATTATCGGGTTGGCTGAATAGGGTATCATGTTATTGTTCTCGAATTGCTCCGCATGTTGGACATGAGGAGGTCCAGATTCCGCTTCAGCACCTCGTAGCTGTAATAGCGGCTCGCGACCCTGTAGTTGTGCTCCACCATGTCCCTCCTGTGGTCGGGATTGTCGAGTATGCGTCTCACCTCTTTCACAACTTCGCCGGTGAGGAATCCCTCCATGACCGGGATATGGAAGCCCTTCGGCTCGATGTCCTGGCCGAAGATCGCGTAGCGGTTGACGAGGGCGGGGACCTTGAAATATAATGCCTCAAGCAGGGCGTTGCCGAAGCCTTCGTAAAGACTGGGATACGTGACGAGATCGGCATTCATATAAAGGTCGGAGAGCGTGTACATTTTCTTGCCCTCGCTGTTGAGCTGGCGTACGTCGCTCACGCGAGTGGCGAAGAAGCGAAGGTCCACGCCGTTATACCGGGCGAACTGGCTGAGCATGTCCCTGTATTCCCATCCCTCGTCATCAGCTTCGTGAGAGACAACCAGCTTGTATTTTGCGTCATCGAGCATCTTTACGAGGGTTATGGCATGCTCGATACCCTTGCGCGGCACCACCCTTGTCGGCTGGAGAATCATGACGTCGCCCGGATCGAGGCCGATCTCGGAACGAACATCGGATGCATATGAATCCGATGTCTCCGGCGGCGGGTGCGCGAAATCCATGACGTTCGGGATCACCAGCGACGGAAGCGCTTTTCGCCGGGCGAGCTCTTCCTGCGCCGTGCTGCTGATGACCACGTGCTGGAGATCGGGATTGCGGGGGGGGAATGCCATGTCCAGGCAGTCATTGACGGCATTGACAAGGAAACGGGAACGCTCCCAGTAGAAGTCGTGGTGGTGCCCGATTGCCGGGAAATGTGTTTCGGACAGGAATTCGGTCACTGCCAGGCCCATCGGAATGTGCATCGGTATGCTGAGCACGTTTTCGAGGACGAGGAAATCAATGTCGAAATGATGAATGAAATCATAGAGCGTCTGCTTGAGATATTCCGCGGTGCTGCGTATGCGGCTTGTGATCAGGGGGGTGCGAGCCGTTTGGCCGAACACGCGCTCCTGGATCCAGGCGTTTTCAGGGTGGTTGAAGAACGCCTCGGGTATGCAACGGCTGCGCCCCGGCGGCCTGTCGAGGCGCCCGGCATACCAGAAACACTCGTGACCATCTGCATCGAGAACCTCCTCCCACTTGGCGCTCTCGAGCGAAACACCGTCGGTTCCCGCGAATCGTGTGGATATAAAGCCCGCTCTCTCCCGCATAGTGTTCCAGTTTCTACTCTTTTTGTGTGGACGAATCAATCCTAAATCAATAGAATTACTAATTATGAAGACAAGTCGCAATTCGAAGAAGGGGCGGGAGGCGAGAATGGAGAGGATTCTCGGCTTGCTGCCGGCCTTTCGCGAGGCGGCGGAGGGGATGCGCGATGTTCTGCTTTCCAACCTCGTTATGATAGGCGAGGTGGCTTCCCCGACGTTCGGCGAGGAGCGCAGGGTCCGCCTGATCCTGGAGCGGTTTCTCGAATACGGGCTTCAGGAGTGCTCGATGGATGAGAAGCAGAGCGGGTTCGGCGTGCTGCTGGGCAGGCGCCGTTCGCGGAGGAATATACTCGTCGTCGCGAATTCGGACAGCATAGCCGAGCAGAGCGAAGATCCCATGATCGAGTTGCTTTCCGACAGGGTCGTCGGACCCTTCGTGGGAGATAACAGTCTCGCTCTCGCCGCGATGGTGTCAATTCCGCCGCTTCTGGAGAAGCTGGGGATCCGGCTCGATTCCAACCTGGTGTTCATGGCTGCATCAAGGTCGCTCGGAAGGGGAAACATCGAGGGGCTGCGCTCGTTTCTGAATAAGCGGGAGATTCCAGTGAGTTTCGGGCTGTGCATGGAGGGTGTGCAGCTTGGGCGGTTGAACCACAAGAGCCTTGGAATGTTGCGCGGCGACATCACCTGCAGGCTGCCCGATGATTACGACTGGAGCACTTTCGGCTCAATGGGCTCGATAATTCCCATGAACGAAATCATCACCCGGATCAGCGGTATCTCGCTGCCCCGCAGGCCTAGAACCAGCATCGTGCTCGGTTCCCTGCACGGCGGCATTGCCTACCATAACGTGGCCCGGCAGACGATCCTCTGTTTCGAGGCGCGCAGCGAGTCCGGGGACATGCTGAAGCGCGTCGAGCAGCAGATAGGTGATATCGTGGACGAGACGGCGGCCGATTCAGGAACCGACGTTTCGCTCGATATCTTTGCGCGGCGCAAGCCAGGCGGCATCAGGATTTCTCATCCCATGGTCCGTTGCGCGCGCAACGTTCTCCACACTCTCGGGATTAAGCCGATGATTTA
>JAGYMT010000402.1 GCA_018400335.1 Kiritimatiellia bacterium
TTCATGCACAAACTGGAAGACGAACAATACCTGACCATCGTCTACTACCTGCACAAAGCCCGATCGGTCAAGTCCAGGTTCAAGCGCGGGCTTGACGGCAAAGAAGTCGGAGTTTTCGCGTCACGCACGCCGGACCGGCTTTCCAGAATCGGCATTCAGGATGTCCGCCTTGTCCGGATTGAGGGGACAACGCTGGTTGTTGAAGGACTCGATGCGATCAACGGAACCCCCGTTCTGGATATCAAGCTGCGCTGGAACAGGAAGATGCAGCCTTATTAATCAGGCTGGCGCGCGGGGTATAACCTGTTCCGGTCTTGTCATCAAATCGCATTTGAAGTCGGACTTGACTTCGCCAGCCCGATTCCGCTACATTACCAACATGAAAGCGCGCCTTCATATCGGGTTCAGCATGTTTGCGTGCGGTCACACACGGGCAGGCGGGCGGGCGACCGTGCCGGCTGAAAAGCAATTTCTCATCAATTTGTAGTGAAAGAATCATTGTGTGAAAATACGGGATGTGCTTAAAATATTGAAACGTGACGGCTGGTTCATCGTTCGTGTTACCGGAAGTCATCGTCAGTTACACCATACAACCAAACCCGGGACGGTCACGATAGCCGGGCATTCAGGCCTGGATATGCCGCGGGGAACGTTGAATAGCGTATTAAGACAGGCGGGGCTGAAGGACAAGAAGGAGCAATTATGAAATATACTGTCATTATCGAAAAAGGCAAAACCTGTTATGGAGCCTATGTGCCTGATCTGCCCGGGTGCGTTGCGGCCGCAAAAACAGAACGCGAAGTGGTAAATCTTATTTCCGAGGCAATTGAATTACATCTTGATGATATTCGCCATTCCGGCCATCGGCCGCCTCGTCCTGTTGCCAAAGCCGAACTTGTGGAAGTCTGAGCCAACAGATATGGTCCGGCGGCACCAGCCCTAGCCAGCGCTCCCTGGCCTGGATCGGCCAGACTCTGGTAAAAAAATCCGGATAAAGATGCGTTTGCATTCAGGATAGTCATTTTCTCCACGATTTCAAGCATCCGCTTGAGATTCCTCTCCGAAAACCCTTTCAACTCCGGCATTTCGTTCTTCAGTTCGGCCGCCGGACGTGGAATAATGGAGCCGCCCCAGCCTTCAGCCTTCTGGCGCCGGTCAATGAGTCGGCTGATATCCCGATAGAGTCATTCCGCCATGCGCCTGACCTGTTCAAGATAACGTGTGACATGGGGCCGTTCCTCGAAGGTCTGAGCGGCTTCAAGCAATGATGCCGCGCGACTGTAACGTTCGCGCTGGACTTCTATCTGTGCATGGCGAACGAGCGCCTCCGCCTCGCTGCCCTTGATGCGGGCCGCCCGCTCGCAGGTCATGGCGGCATCTTCCAACAGGCCGGCCTCCTGCTGTAACCGGGCAAGGATAAGCATGGTTCGTCCGTCAAGCGGATCCAGTTTCAATACTTCGCCGCAAAACGTCATCGCGTTGATGAATTCTCCCGCCTGCTGAGCGAACTCCGCCTTGAGACGCAGCAACATCGTCTTCTCACGGGCGTCATCGTCCATTTCAGGTTTTGCTTCAAGAGCGGCCTCGGCATTCGCGATCATCTTTTCCGCGCCCTGCCGGTCGCCAACCATCAGAAATCCCTCGATTGCGCGGAGCATTCGTTCGATGGACGGTTGCTCGACGGCAAAAGCGGCATCATAGGCATTTAGCGCGTCTTCCGGCTGGTCCTGATTGATAAGCAGATCGCCGAGCGTCGCCAGCATCGCCGCATCCGCGCAATCCAGACGTCGCGCTTTTTCAATAGCCCTCATGGCATCGGCATATCTTCCCATGGAGAGATAGGCGTTTGCCTGTAGCGACCAGAGCTCTTGATTGACAGGATCTTGTTGCAGAACCTCTCCGACAAGCGCAAGTCCCTCGGCATATCGCTCCTGCCGCATCACCGCCTTGGCCAGTCCGAGCAACGCGTCGGCATGCTTCGGGCGCAGGAGCAACGATTGCCGATAAGCCGACTCCGCCGACACAGGCGCGTTTTCCATCAGAAGCGCGTGTCCAAGCAAAAGCAGGATATCCGCGTCTGCCTGTCCGTCCGCGACAAGCCGTTGATAGAGCTCAATAGCATCCTGCGTTCGCTCCTGCATAAGAAACACACGTCCGAGGTTCATGATGGCGCCGCGGAACTTCGGGAGCTTGCTGAGCGCCGCCCGGTAGCTCCCTGTAGCGTCATCAAGCTGACCGTTCTGAAACCGGAGATTTCCGATGGCGAAATCCAGCGCCGGACTTGCTTCTTTCAAGCCCTTGTCGGAGAGGATATTTATCGCCTGGTTCACGTTGGTCTCCGCGACTTTCAGGGCGGAACGGAGTAGCGCGCTTTCTTCATGCGTGACAGTCGGCTCGAACGGGTCGCGTATATGGCCGTGTTCTTGCCCGCCGTGAGTCGTTGCGTTCGACGCGGCGGCCAGCGCCAGCATGAGGATGGCCGCAAGTTTTCCGGCATGGCTTGAAACATGCCGCATTCCGCGAATAGAAAGTGCCGTGATGCGACTTGCAAATTCTCTGCATTGTTGTAGTGC
>JAGYMT010000403.1 GCA_018400335.1 Kiritimatiellia bacterium
GGTACTCGACTGGGCAGAAAGATACAAGGACGAGCTTGAGCAGATGTGGAAGACACAAGATTACAAGAAACTTCCAGGATTGGAGTAACTCAAATGAAACCGGACATGAAATATCCGCGTATTCGATCTGTCAGAACAGAAAGCAACAAGACTCTATGGGTTAAGTTTGATAATGGAGTAGCCAAATTGTACGATTGCAAGCCGCTATTAAAAATCGAACCATTCCGTGACTTGCAAAACGAGGCCATGTTCCGAAAGGCACACGCAGACACCAATGGCTATGGTGTGGTCTGGAATGATGACATTGATCTGGCTGAGTCAGAAATCTGGATCAACGGCAAAGAAGCCGGAGTCGCCCGGCCTGAAAGCAGCGCTTTCGTTCCGGTCGATTCGGTCAACCCCGCGATTGGTAGAAAAAAAGATGAACTACACGCCACGTGATTTGCGATTCTTGATTCGGAAAGGTGATCTCGAACGGGTCACGGAAGCCCTGAAACGCGAGGGCTTCTTCAAGTCTTCTTCGCCTTGGACATTCAAGGACAGCAAGCTGACATTGCACCGATTCATGAAGGTTGAAGATCTGGAAGAGATACTCATTGACGTCTTAGTTGCCGGCGATGGCCGCCACCAAGAGATCATCGCCAACGCGTTGGAGGCCGAATCGGAGGGGACAGGAGTGGTGAGAGTAGCCTCAAAGAGCGACTTGATTTGGCTCAAACGCCAACGGAACTCCAAGCAGGACCAAGCTGATATCGCGAGGTTGGAAGATGAGAAATCCTGACGCTGTGCTACGGGAACTTGCCCAACTCCACGATTTCCAGAAGGAGCTGGCCAAGTTCCGATTCAGCAAGAGATCGAGATACAACAAGGCCGCTACACCTGACCGGGAAAAAAAGCCGCTCGTTCCTCGCTCTGCCGGGAATAATGTCCATTGAGAGTTGACACCGCGGATATATATTGTACATGTTGGTAGCCCACGGCTCACAGCTTCTTGAATCTTGCGAATGCCTTGTCCCAGGCGGCGGTGTTCCTGGGCTTGTAAGTTTTGATCGGGAACGACCGCTTGATAATCGGCATGGCGTCGGCCATCGAACCAAGAACGCCCAGCCCTACCGCCTGCACCATGATGTTCCCCGCAGCAGTTGCCTCCACTGGGCCGGCGACTACCGGAATGCCGGTGGCATCGGCCGTGAAGCGATTCAACATCTCATTGCGCGAGCCGCCGCCGACTATGTGGACCACGCTCGAACGCCGTCCGCAGACCCGCGAGATATCCTCATTTATCCGTCTGTATTGAAGAGCCAGGCTCTCGTACACCATCCTGAGGATTACGCCCCTGTCGGCAGGCTCGGGCTGGCCTGTGCGGCCACAGAACTCGCTAATGGCCTTTTCCATATCGGACGGATTATAGAATCCCGGATCATCGGGATTGATGAAGCTCGTGAACGCCGGGGCGGCCTCCGCGAGTCTGTATACATCGGACCATTCCATCTCTCCGCCGTCCGCCTCGCGCCAGACGCGCCGCAGCTCATGGACCAGCCATCCGCCCATGCAGTTCTTGAGCAGGCGAATGTTGCCAATCCCGCCCTCGTTGCTGAGGTTCAATGCCATCGCCTCGGGGCTTGTCACTGGCTCTGGAACGAGTCTGCCTACCAGGGACCATGTGCCGGAACTGATTATCAGTGCCTCGCCGGGATCGTCCGCCGGGGCGGCGGCAAACGCGCTGGCGGTGTCATGTCCTCCCACCGCTATAAGTTGCGCCCGACTCAGACCTGTACCCGCGGCAACGGCCTCATGTAACCGGCCTATCATTGTGCCGGGCGCCACTATTTCGGGCATTATATCGGGGGGGATGCCCAGCGCTTCGAGCACCTCGCCGCTCCAGTGCCGCGTCTTCGCATCCATCAGTTGCGTGACGCTGGCCCACGAAGAGTCCACCTTGTTCACCCCGCCGAGGTAGTAGTAGAAAAGAGAGGGGATCGGCACGTACCTGGCGCCGGGAAGCAGCAGGTGTTTGCGATTCTGCAGGAACCAGAGTATCTGGTTGCTCACGTTGAAAGGCTGAAAATGAATGCCGGTTATGGAATATATCCGCTCAGGGGAAATGCGGGCCTTGACCTGCTCTATCATAGGATCCAGCCTGTGATCGCGATAAGCGTAGACCTTCCCGAGCACGTCCCCATCCTCGCTCACGAAATGGCCGTCCGCGCCCCACGCATCCACCCCCACCCCGTCGAGATTCGCGCCGTATTCGCGTCTGAAGTTGCGCAGGCCCTCCATGATATTGGAATAGATCAGGATGTCGTCCCAGTATGCCCGCTCCGTGATCGCACCGCTCTTGTCGGGCATGTGGAAGGAAACCGATTCGTGCGCGAACCTGTGGATCTCCGACATCGAGAACTCGCCGCCCTCGAAAACGCCGGCAAAGCACTTGCCGCCGGAGGCGCCGAGGTCAACAGCAAGGAACGTCTTCTTATCGCTCATGAATATTCCTCCCGGTCAAGCCGGCGATCCGGCCATCGTTCACATCCTTCTCCAACGCGGCTTGCCCGCAACCCAAGAACGGCATGC
>JAGYMT010000404.1 GCA_018400335.1 Kiritimatiellia bacterium
CCGGTATCCACGCTTTTCGATGATCGTTTTGAACATGGCCTGGTAGTCTTCGCCCTTGCCCACCACAAGGATCGTTTCGCACTTGCCCTGCCCCGTCGTTATGTACGATCGCACGCCCGAAACGGGAGATTCGTTGAAACCGCGAACGAATAGCTGGGTAATGGCACGAATCGCTTCGTCAGCGTCCCCTCCCGTAGCCGTCACGGTCACTTTCGTCCCATACACGGCGCCGAGGGTAAGCACCCCTAAGATGCTCTTCGCGTTCGCCTTGCTGCCGTTGAGCGTGATCTCGATGTCAGCATCAAACGATTGCGCCTGCCTGACGAGCATGGTGGCGGGGCGGGCGTGAATTCCGATCTGGTTGGTGACCGCCAGTTTTGCCCGGCACCTCCGCGCGTTGGTTGAATCTTGGGTAGCAAAAATTTCTCGCTCCGCCAAGGCGCGCAACGTTCCTATAGCCTGCTCGAACTCATCCGACTTGCTGAACAGGAAGTCGGCACCCAATTCGCTACAGCGATTGTACGTTTCCGGTTCCAGGTAATAGCTCATGACGATAACCACGCTTCGACCGCCGTCATTGTCCCGGATATACCGCAGAACTTCCGTGCCGCTGCCACCTATCAACGCGAGATCGAGCAGGACGGCACCCGGACGAACGGCGTCGAACAGGGCTTTCGCATCGGCAACGGTGGCTGCCTCAGCAGCCACGCCCAAACCGGGCGTCTCGATGATTAGCTCACGCAGTCGCTTACGAACCGGCGCGGCATCCTCCACCAGCAGGACGGACATCGGGACACTGTTGTTCTTGGATTTTATCTTGTTCATGGCATAATAGTGACATATTCCCGTCGCCGCACATAGTCGGTAAATTTCGCTATTTTATGTAGGCGCGGGCAAAAGTGTGTTGTAGGGGATTCTCCCGACAGGGCAGCAGTCAGTGACCAGTGGCTATAGATCAGTTGGTCGCCAACTCACCTGCAAGACGTCCTCTGGGGCTGGTTCGTGGATAAGGTAGATATCCTCTACACAGAAGGAATCTGTTCTCCGGATCAGTAACCCTATCGCGTCAAGCCGTGCTGGAATGCGTAGCGTGTTAATTCTACGTTGTTGGCCATGCCGGTTTTTTTCGCTATGCGGGTGCGGTAGGTGCTTACTGTTTTTTCGCTGACAGCTAGTTCTGCGGCGATTTTCTTGACGGTATTCCCGCCGGCGATCAGGCACAGCACTTGAATCTCGCGGGGCGAGAGTATTTCGCTCGGCGTGCGCGGTTGCTTGTTGCTCAAGGCGGCGGCCACTACTTGCGCGAGTGCCGGGGTGACGTGCTTCCTACCGGCCAGGATATCCTTCACCGCAGCCTCGAGCTCATCGCCCGCCTGGTTCTTGTTCATGTAACCGGCGGCGCCGAGACTGAAAGCCCGTACCGCGAACTCCTCCTCCGGGTACATGCTGATGACCAGGACGCGGGTTTGCGGGCGAGCCCGAAGCATGTCTTCCAGCACTTCCAAACCGCCGCGCCCGGGAATATTTATATCGAGCAGGACAAGGTCCCAATTCCACCGGTAAAATTCCTGGAGCGCCTTCGATGAATCAGCGGCTTCGCCGAAAACCGCGCGAGGGTATGCGTCGGCAAGAATATCCTTAAGGCCGCGCCGCACAAACGGATGGTCGTCGACGATCAGAAACCCGCAAGGTTCGTTTTTAGTGGTTTGCATTGTTCACCGATTCGGCACCCTGACGGTCACCAGCGTGCCGTGCCTCTGTTCTCGCTGGAAAAGGATTTCACCGCCCAGCGCGGTGGCGCGCTCCTTCATGCCAAACAACCCAAGCGAGTTCGGAGCATCGAGAACTTCCGGGGCGATGCCCTTGCCGTTGTCATGGACGTTCAACACGATGTCGCCGTCTTTGACCAATATACTAATGTCTGCGCGGGTCGCGCCGGAATGCCGCGCAACATTGGTGAGACATTCCTGGAATATCCGGAATATGGCCATGGTCGCCTCCATAGGAAAAACCGGAAGCGTCTTGGGCAGGCTCGTCCGGCACTCGATTCCGGAACGCGTCTGGAAACGCCGGATCTCGGAGCGAAGCGCAGCCACCAAGCCGAGGCTGTCCAGCACACCGGGACGCAGCGACGCGGCCAGTTCCTGCATGGTAGCCACCGTGGCGTTCACCATCTCGATCGCGGCCGTCGCCCGCGCGTGGATCGCGCCGATGTCCGCTAACGTCCCCGAGCCTTCCGTCGCGCGTTCTACCCACCTCATATCCATCTTGATCGCCGTGAGGTTCTGGCCGAGATCGTCGTGCATGTCACGGGCAATGCGGGCCATTTCCTCCTCCCGTGTCTGTTCGATGCGGCTCAGCAAGGCGCGCAGCACCTCGTGCGAATGCGTCAGTTCCTCCTTCGACGCTTGCAACTCCTTCGTCCGCTCCTTGACCCGTTGATCCAGCTCCGCTTTGCCCTGGCGTAACTCTTCCTCCATCCGCTTGCGCATGGTGATGTCGCTGATCACCACACGGCAGACCGGCGCGCCGTCTTCGGCTTGCGCGGCGGT
>JAGYMT010000405.1 GCA_018400335.1 Kiritimatiellia bacterium
CAGGCAACAACGTGTTCGGGCAGCCTGTCCATGAACCGCTCGATAGCGTCGTTCCTCACCATAGTCCCCGTGGGATTGTTCGGGTTCGCCACGAATATCACTCTGGTCTCGGGCGTGACGGCCGCGAGCATGGCATCGAGGTCGTGCGTGAAGCCGGGCATGGGAGCGAGGATCACGCGGGACTGGAACAGCCTCGCGATAAGACGGTAGATGATGAAGGCGCGGTCGCCCGCCACGGCGCTGGTCTCCGGGCCGAGGAAGATGTGGCCTATGAACTCTAGCAGCTCATTGCTGCCGTTCGCGGCAAGAACCTGCTCCGGCTTGACGTCCAGTTTGGCGGCCAGCGCGCGGTGCAGGTAGTAGGCGCTGCCGTCCGGATAAAGGTGCATGCGGGCCGCCGCCTTCTTCATGGCCTTCACCGCGAGCGGCGAGGGGCCGAGCGGGTTCTCGTTGGAGGCGAGCTTGTCTATTTCATCGGGGCTCTCGCAGCCCAGATCGCGGGCCAGCTCCTCGATGGGCTTGCCTGGCTCGTAGACGGGAAGCACGTGGATCCAGTTTTTTGCGATTGATTTCATGGCGGCTGATCATTCCCCCGTGTTTTCGCTCGGATACGATCCGAGGATCGTCACGAACGCGCAGTGTTTGTCAAGATCGCATAACGCCTTCTTCACGGGCTCATCTTCTACGTGCCCCTCGATGTCAACGAAGAAGAAGTATTCCCACGCCTTCAGACGGCTGGGCCTGGATTCGATCTTGGTCATGTTGAGCCCGTAAGTTTTCAGGGAACGCAGCGTGTTGTGCAGGGCGCCGGCCTCGTGTTTCACCGAAAAGAGAATTGAAGTCTTGTCGCATCCCGTTGACCTGCCGTACTGCTTTGCGATCACGAGGAAGCGGGTCATATTACCGCCGAGATCCTGTATATCCGATTCCAGGATATCGAGTCCGTATATCTCCGCGGCGAGCGCGCCGGCGATCGCGGCGGAGTCTTTCTCGCGCGCCGCAGTCTCGGCGGCGCGCGCGGTGCTCGTTGCCGGGATGAGCTCCACTCCGGGCATTTCCCGGCTGAGCCAGTTGCGGCATTGGCCGAAGACTTCCGCCTTGCTGAGAATGCGCTTGATACGGTTGCGCGGAACGCGGGCCATGAGGTGATGGGATATTCGCAAATATATCTCCGCGCAAATCTTGAGGGGCGTGGTCACGAACTCGTCGAGCGTGTGGATAACCGCGCCGTCGGTCGAGTTCTCGATCGGGACCACGCCGTAGTCGGCCAGTCCGTTTTCAACGGCCCCGAAGATGTCGCTGATCGTGTCGCGCGAAACGGTTTCGACGCTCGTTCCGAACCGGCTGCGCGCCGCCTGGTGCGTGAATGTGGCTACGGGTCCGAGATAGGCAATGCGGATATCCTTCTCGATGGCGAGCGAGCCCGACATTATCTCGCGGTAGATCGCGGTTATGGCGGAATTGTTGAGCGGTCCGGTGTTGATGCTCTTCACGTGGGAGAGTACGTTCTTCTCGCGCGCCGGGACGTACACCTCGTGGGAGGCGCCGCGTTTGAGCTTCCCTATCTTCAGGGCCGCTTCGGCGCGCTGGTTCAGGAGGCGGACTATCTTCTCATCCAGTGCGTCAATCCGCTTTCTCAGTGCTGCCAGGTTCATGCTTCCTCCGTTTGGGTTAGTCGTTTCAGTACTGCTCTTCCGGATGACGTCTTCCCACTTCGTCTCCACGTCAGCGTTGAGGATTCGGTGAGCTCCTCGCCGATATCCTCCGACGCTTTGTCCGACCTATGATGCTTCTATCTTCCAGAACTGACTTGGCGAGACAACCATGATATGTCCCACCTGTTTCAGGTCGAGCAAGTCTTTGTCTCCTGAAACAATGCATCGGCATGATCCTGCGATTGCTGTGGCGATAATGTTGTCGTCATCCGGATCCCGTGAGACCGGAGAGGGAAGAACCGGAGTACCGACAATGGAGCAACGCGACTTCAGGAGAGTAACGACTCCATTTGCTTCGCGGGTCGTGTACTTGAACTTGCCGACAAGTTTCTCCTTGAGTTCGTCAAGAATAAACCCGGAAAGGACCACGTCATGATTGAGCACGCAGTGCTCAAGAAGCTCGCTACAGACACCATGAGAAATGAACGCGGCGATGAGAACATTCGTATCTATGACAAGTCTCATGACACTTGATCAAATACATCTTGATCGGTATAGACACCTCTTGCGGAAGCCTTGCCGACCATTGACTTCCGCATGGAGCGAAAGCGACGGATAAATAGATAGTCGCGAAGAGACTGTCGAACAATGTCGCTTCGTGAAACACCATCGGATTGCGACAATATGTCAAGTTCTGATCGCATCGGTTCCGGGACACTTATTGTGATTGTGCTTCTCATAACCAAACCTTCCTTAATTCTGTAATAGAATATCCTACAGCCGTAAGGGAGTCAAGAATCCTTTCTGGACGTCTGCCATGACGCGCGAGGAATGGCGCAGAGCGAAGCGGCGCGCTATTCCTCGTCGCTGTCGATGGCTTTGTT
>JAGYMT010000406.1 GCA_018400335.1 Kiritimatiellia bacterium
ATGAATCGCGTCAAGCCACTCGCCGCTGCCCTCTTCGCCTGTGTTGCCGTCCTCTTCATCTGCGGATGCGAAAGCAGCCAGGACAGCCAGAGCTTGATTGACAGTGTGGGTGGCGGCGAAGCGGCTGAGAGCGAAGAGGTTACCGAGACGGCGGGTGTGGCGGTTGATGAGATACCCCTTGCGAATATCGTATGGCTGCACACGGACGTGAGCAAATGGGCGATAACCAGTGATCTGAAAGTGAGCTTGTCGGACAATCTCATAGTCTACGATCAGGACGGAACATCCAAGTGGCCGCCTGCTTCGGCTATAGGAGGCAGCATGGCCGGCAATGCTTGGGTATTCGTCCCGCAGGACGGGTTCTGGTACGGGGCGACACACGAGTGGATGACACCCGGGCAGACCCACAAGCTCAAGTCCAGCGTGTCCGGAGCGTACCTCAAGCAGGAAAGCTACATTTCAAGCTCATGGACGCCCACGCCTGGCGTGCAATACGGCTTCATGGTATCCGGCCTGGCGAGGAGCGATGCGCGCAACGTCGAGGAGCGGACGCAGATCAAGCTGATGACCTGGGAGTGACTTCGGCGGACGCGCCTGGCGGCGGACATGCTGCATGCCTGATCAGCGCATGGACAGCAGCTTCAGCAACTTTGCGCGCGCGGCGCGAAACTTCCGCGCATCCTTCGTGTAGCCATCGAGACCGCGGATGACCGAACGGACAAGAGCTGCCGCCTGTTTCGGATGCTTGCGTCCCAGAATGCGCAGCAGCTCAAAATCTTCTATACCCTCGCGCTGCGCCTCGAACCGTACGCTGGACCAAGGCCCGTCGTCGCCCGGATAGACCACGTGCGTATCGCCGGCCGGCAGGGAATTCGTTCCGCCGCCCCCGTTGGGAATCACATTCATTTTGAAGGGATCCTGGTCCTTCCTGTAGTGGTTCAAGCCCCAGTGCAGGAACCCGTCGAGATTGAACAGAGCTGCGCCCCAGCCGAGCAGCGCCGGACGCAGCAGCTCCATGTCGAGCAGCCGGTTCAGCCACGGGCCGCCCGGGAAGCAGCAGGTGTAGAACCACACGCGGTCGCCCAGCTTTCGCATCTTCTCGAAGCCGGCGCGGTCCGCCTGGAAATGCTGCGCCTGCGGACACCATATATCCACCGACCCGGCCAGGGCCGGGTTCATGGTCGCGTCGAGAATCGGGATACCCGGCATGTACTTGCGAACGATGCCGACGAAGATGCGGTAATCCGATGTGTTCTCCGCTATCGGCTCATCCGCCACATGCTGAAGCCAGCGTCCGCCCCAGCCGTTCTTCTCTATCTCCGCCATCAGTTGTCCGGCCGCGCGCGCGATATCCGCGTTGCCCTCCTGCGAAGTGGCGAGATTGTTCGTGAGCGATACGCTGAAAGTCGGACAGGTCCACTCCGAGGTCGAGCGCTTTCCGAAGTGGGCGCCCTCGATATAGTACATCCCGGCCGCGCTGAAGATCTTGACGATACGGCGCAACCGCTCCGCGTTAAGAACAAGCCCCGACTTGCCGACCGTGAAAACATCGCCGAATGTGAACCAGAAGGTATTCTGCCTGTTGCGCGCCATGAGCCGTGCATACTTACGTATCATCGCCCAATGCTGCTCGCTCCACGGCTTCAGTCCGTGCCGCGAGGCCATGTTCGCGAAGCTGAACCAGTTCGTGTAGGGCCAGCTGTCGCGTCCGACCGGCGGAATGGCAGCGCGGTGCACAGTCGCATCCAGCTTCAACTCGCAGCTCGCGCTCCCGTCGCTCACGGTCAGGACACATGATCTTTTGCCCGGTTTGGCATCAAACGGCACCGGGATCTGGACCATGACTGCCTCCGTTACGGACGACGCCATGAATGAAGCCCCGATCGGCTGCATGGCGTCGAACACGCGAAACGGGGCGCGGCGCGTGACGAACTCATTGTGCTCTCCCTCCTTTTCGATGAAGCCAACGGGCCCCGTGTTCTTCTCAACGGGAACGGAGATCAGCCTGAAAAAGCGCGCGCGGCAATCGGCCGCGGACCGCGCGATGAGCCTGATCCTTGAGCCGGGCTTTATGCCGTTCAGAAGAATGGTCGCCGCCGCGGTCCCGCCCCGGGCAACATCAACATGAGTCGAAAGGCAGGGCTTGCTCTCAACCTTTGAATCCGGATAAACCCAATCGAGCGAATCAACAAGACTGCATTGCATAGTTCTCCTTTTTTCTGCTTCTTTCGTAACTTTTTCCATAAGACCGATTATCCGAATTTCTGGAGCCAGCCTGCCCGCAGTGGCTGCGTCACAGGCGCTGCAGGCGGGCCGTCTCGGCCGGATGGAAAACGGCGGAGGACCGCCTGCCCGTAGTGCTTACGCACAAGCGTTGAAGGCGGGCCGTCTCCAGGACCATGGCTATCTTGTATTGTATTTCAATGAGTTGCATATGTTCTCATTCAGCCTCTCGTCACACAGGTTGTCCAGCTCGTCCGCGTCCTTCCGCATATCGAACAACTTCTGACGATTCCCGTTGGCCATGAAGATGAATTT
>JAGYMT010000407.1 GCA_018400335.1 Kiritimatiellia bacterium
CCGGGAAAAAGGTTGCATGCAAGTTCCTTGTGGGCCAGATTATGCGCATGAGCCGCGGAAAGGCTAATCCTCAGCTTGTCGGCGAACTGCTTGAAAAGAAACTTGCCGGGAAATGATCCGGTCTATATAATGATGCTGCCCGAAAGGTCTGAAACGCGGGGGTGTTCTTGAACGAAACTGACAACTATATCATTGAGGTCCTGAGAGATGTCGGCCTGGTCACTGCCGAGCAGGTCGAGCATGCGAAGTCCGTCGCCGAGGCAGGGGACAAGAGCGTGGTGGACGCCCTTGTGGATGAAGGCGTGATATCCAAGATGGAGGTTCTCAAGACTGTCGGAATGCAGCTTGGTATGGACGTTATAGTTCTGGCGGATCACGACATTCCGCCGGAAGTGATAAGTCACGTGCCGGCTGAAGTGGCGCGCCGATACAAGATAGTGCCCGTTTCAAACACCGAAAGCACGCTCACCGTTGCGCTCAGTAATCCGCTTGATATTGACACTCTGGACAGCCTGCGCTACCTCCTCAAGCGCAATGTTGAAGGCGTGGTCGCATCGGACGAGGAGATTTCCATTGCCCTTGATCACTACTATGGCAGGCAGGAGAAATCGCTCGATGAAATTTTCGCTCAGGACGAGGGTGTTGATGCCGGCGTGGCGATGGACGAGGACGGGGGGGAGACGACTGATAGCGATCAGCCGATCATCAGGCTGGTGAGTCTTATTATTCTCGAGGCGCAGAGGAACAGGGCGTCCGATATCCATCTGGAACCCCTGGCCAAGAAGTTCAGGGTGCGCTACCGCATTGACGGGGTTTTGCACGAGGTGGAGAATCCGCCCAAGGGCCTGCAACCGGTTATCATAAGCCGGCTGAAGTTGATGGCCGGCATGAAATTGGCGGAGAAGAGGGTGCCCCAGGACGGACGCATACAGATAAACGTTGCCGGCGAAGATCTTGACCTGCGTGTTTCAATCATTCCGGCCAGCCATGGCGAGAGCATCGTAATGCGTATTCTCAGCAAGAAGAGTCTCTCGCTCGGTCTCCCGAAACTGGGCTTCTTTGCCGATGACCAGCAGACGTTCGAGCGGCTGATCGCCCTGCCGGACGGGATACTTCTGATAACTGGTCCCACCGGCTCCGGAAAGACCACGACACTGTACGCCGTGTTGAGCCACTTGAACCAGCCGAACCGCAAGATAATAACCGTTGAGGAGCCTGTCGAATACCAGATCGCGGGCATCAACCAGGTGGCTGTTCGCGAGGATATCGGACTCACGTTTCCAAACGTGCTGAGGTCTATGCTGCGTCAGGCGCCTAACATAATAATGGTGGGTGAAATCCGCGATTTCGAGACCGCGGAAATCGCTATTAATGCTTCCCTGACAGGGCATCTGGTCTTCAGCACATTGCACACCAATGACGCGCCGAGCGCCATAACGCGCTTGATCGACATGGGAGTTCCGCCCTTTCTGCTTGCATCCTCGATCCGAGCAACCATCGCCCAGAGACTGGTGCGTATGATTTGCGACCAATGCAAGGAAAAATACACACCGGATGAGGCGCAGTTGCGTGCTCTCGGCAAACTAGCGGACCAAGGCGGTCCTGTCGAACTCTTCCGCGGCAAGGGCTGTAAGGCGTGTTCGCAGACCGGCTACCGCGAGCGGCGCGGCATTTTTGAGATTTTCGTGATGGACGATGAGGTGCGGAACTTGATTTACAAAAAGGTTTCGTCATCCGAGCTCAGGCACAAGGCGATCGAGCTCGGCATGCGAAGCCTGAGGGAAGACGGTTTGCGCAAGGTTATTTCAGGCATGACAACTCTCGATGAAGTGTTGTCGGTTACTACTGGAGGATAGTGTGATGAGCGACGATCAGGTTGTCGCGATGAGCGATTTGCTGCAGGTGGTGGTGGATGAGGGCGCGTCCGATCTGCATTTGGCCGTGGGATTGCCGCCCACGCTTCGTTTGCACGGCTCTCTGCAGGGGATAGACTGTCCGCCGCTCGGCCCGGAGGATACTGAGCGGCTGATGAAGAGCATCACGTCCGAGTCCAATCAGCAGAAGGTTCGCGAGGGCGGCGGCGTGGATTTCGGTTTCGGATTCGGCGAGGCTGCACGCTTCCGTGTGAGCGTGCTTAAGGCAAAGGGCAACGTGGGTCTGGTTCTGCGCCAGATTCCCTCGAAACTATTGTCAATGGACGATATCGGCCTGCCTGCTCAGGTGAAGGACCTGCTATACAGGCCGCGCGGCCTCATCCTTGTGACCGGCCCGACGGGGTCCGGCAAGACCTCGACTCTTGCCAGTATGATTGATCTCATCAATACCGAACGGGATTGCCATATAATCACCGTTGAGGACCCGATCGAATACTATCACAAGCACAGGAAATCCATCATCACGCAGCGCGAGATAGGCGTTGACACTTCGAATTTCAAGGAGGCTCTTCGCAGGGCTCTGCGACAGGATCCCGACGTCATTCTCGTGGGTGAAATGCGGGATCTCGAGACGATCGAAGCGGCCATCTCGGCGGCCGAGAC
>JAGYMT010000408.1 GCA_018400335.1 Kiritimatiellia bacterium
AACTCATTTAGTCGAACATTTCGCGAATAGGGAGCTAATGTGAAAACACACGCTAAACTCGGAAGCACCCGGTAGAGAGAGAACAAGCCATGAACAATATTGAAAACAGGCAAATGAGGCCGGACTGGGACACCTACTTCATGAACATCACCCAGGTCGTCAAGACCAGGGGAAATTGCAGCCGGAGGCAGGTGGGCGCTGTGATCGTTAAGGATCGGCGAATTGTCACTACAGGCTACAACGGGACTCCCAGCGGGATAAAGAACTGCTTCGAGGGCGGCTGCGCACGCTGCGCCGGCGGCGCGGCGTCCGGTCAGGACCTGAGCGAATGCATCTGCGCGCACGCGGAGGAGAACGCGATAGTCCAGGCCGCGTTTCACGGCGTGTCGGTGCGCGACGGCGTGCTCTACTGCACCGACAGCCCCTGCCTGATGTGCGCGAAGATGATCATCTCCGCGGGCATCACGCGCGTCGTCTACGGCGAGCCGTACAAGTACAACGAGCACGTTGCCCGCCTCTTCGCGGAAGTCGGGATCGAATTCCACCGCTACAAGTGTTGAAAGAGCAAGAAACATATCGGGAAAATGTTCGACCTTCTGGAAGAGGGCGATCAGGAAGGCATTGAGAACCTGCTTGAGCAGGACAAGGCGGAACGATTGGACGCAGGAGATTTTTCCGATGATTTCATTCCTGTCTGTGATTCTTGGACCACAGGCAAGAATGCCTGTGCCACCCTTCCTTCCCTGCTGACGTATTTTCGACAGGGCCGATTGGACAAGTTCTATCTTGCCGTTCAAGAGGGAGCCGCGCCGGCTGAACTCGACTTCCTCTCCGCCGTCAAGGTCTTGAGGCCGTCCGACCCTGCCGAGAAGCGGCAGGCTATCCCGCCGGACTTCTACGCTCTACTGGATCGCAACAAGGAAGCCTTCTCAAAAGCAACCAGTCCGGAAAATGACGACGCCGTTCCGCGCCACAAAGGCGGCGCGAATGATGCCTATATGCTGAAGCGTCTTAAGGCTGGAGAAATCCGGCGATACGCCGGTTTTACGGAAGACGATGAGGAGTTCATCCGCGGCGTGGTCCAACTCCTGGTAGACGGAGCGCTCCCCAAACCTACGACAAAGAAGGTTGCCGAGGCATTGAAGCGTGAGGCGGAACCGCTGAAAGTCCTTGGAATACTGCGTCGGGACATCTCTTCGCTATTCTTCCAGTCCACCCGCGCACAGCAGATGCATCATGCCCGGATGCCGCGCGAAGTTATTCTTTCATCGTGGATCATTTCCGGTGAACATGCTCCCGAGAAGGAGACAACGGAATGATCCGGATATTTGTCAGCTCCGTACAAAAGGAACTCGCCGAGGAGCGGCGGGCCGTAAAGGATTTCATCCAAGGCGATCCCTTGCTTCGGCGGTTCGTAGCCGACGTATTCCTGTTCGAGGATACGCCTGCCAGAGACCGGCAACCGGATAACATCTATCTCGCCGAGGTTGAGCATCGGGATATCTATTTGGGGCTGTTCGGCTACGAATACGGCTGGAAGAACGCCGACGGCAAGTCTCCAACGGAACTGGAATTCGACCACGCCACGAAGACGGGGCGCGAACGGCTGGTATTCGTCAAGGCCGATGATGACAAGGCTCGCGACCCGGATATGGCCAAGTTGATCCGCAAGGCGGGTGCTCAACTCACGCGCCGTCGTTTTTCCGCGACGTTCGAACAGAACGGCGCACATTTCGTCACCACCGTCTGGCGGGATTGGTTAACCGATGCCGTTATGGACGAGTTGGGGTTGAATGAGCGGCAGAAGAAGGGGGTGGTGTATGTCAAGTCCGCAGGAATAATATCGAATCCCGAGTATCAAGAGCTGACTGACTGCACCAAGAAAACGGCGACCCGGGATTTGACCAGCCTAAAAGAACGCGTTTTTCGCCAAGTAGGTACTCGTGGCCCTGGTGTCCACTATGTGCTGCGGAGCAAAAAGGACATAATGGGGACATGAAGACCATGAAAACGGCAAGCCGGAATGGGGACATAATGGGGACACGGGAAGCCTGGTCTACCGCATTTCTGGATTACGCCTATTTTGTAAGCCTCTCTCTACGTGCAGGATACAAGCACTTTTTTGCCGACTGCAATCCGTCTGGAATAGGGACATTACGAGTTGTTGGTGTCGATAAGGCGGCCCTCATCTCTGAACACGGAATAGGGACATTTATGGGACATATGGGGCGTGCAACCCGACATCCAACCCGACACGAACCCGACATAAAACGGAATGTTTATGACTCGGAAATGACTCATTTTGGAGAAGGAAACCGTTGATATCCTGATTGTCCACCTGACCGGCGAATCGAAGCTCGAACGCGCACGTACGGCCATTCGAAACTTTGTGGCCGACCATCTCCGCGAACGCGACGAGAAGGACGCTGCACTTGTCGCGTTCGTCTCCCCGACCGAAAAGCAATGGCGGTTCTCATACGTCAAGATGGAATATGCCACGATTGAAAAAGAACCCGGCAAAGG
>JAGYMT010000409.1 GCA_018400335.1 Kiritimatiellia bacterium
CGCGGATGGCCTGATCGAGGTCCCGCGGTTCGAGGTTGTGGAGCGTGGTATTGGAGAACACAAAATCGAAGGAGTTGTCTTCAAAAGGAAGGTTGGCGGCATTGCCTTGCGTGAGGAGCGGCTTCACTTCCTCTTTGGCATTGTCAATTGCGTATTGCGAGATGTCAAGTCCTGCGCCTTCAACGCCCGGCACGGCTCGTGTGAACTCGAAAAGCATGTAGCCTTTGCCGCACCCGACATCAAGTATTCTGTCGCCTGCCTTGAGCCCGTAGTGCCGGGCTATCCTGGTCGCGAGCGGCAACCAGCGCCCATCATACTTGTAGCCGCCATATCCGTATTTACGATCGCCATCCCAGTAGTCGCGACCCCACTTCACGGCGACCTCGGCGCACTCGGCCTTGTCGTGGGCGGTGACCCTGCCGACGTAGTCCCTGCCGGTGGATTTGTTGTATTCCTGAAAGAAGTCAATTTGTGTCAGCATTTGCGTTCCAATTGAAGGTTTGGGACATAGGCAATGGTCAAAACGGTAACCGCTCTCCGTTCTCCACACCTCACCCCATCAGCTCTTTTGCCTTTTGCGCCAGACCCGCGGCATTCAAGCCGTGCTTCCCCATGATCTCTTTCTGCGATCCAAAATCGTCGGTGAACACGTCCGGAAAGCCGAGCCTGGCGAACTTCATTCCGCCAGCAATGCCCGCGTCCATGACGGCCTCTGCCACGGCGCTGCCGAGTCCACCGATAAGAGTGTGCTCCTCGGCCGTTATTACGACTTTCGCCCGTGCTGCGCGATCGAGCAGCTGCCGCACATCAAGAGGTTTCACGGTATGCATATGCAGGACGCCGGACGAGATGCCGTGTTCCTTCTCCAGCATCTCCGCCGCTTCCAATCCGATCTGCGTCGTGATCCCGGTGGTAACGAACAGAACGTCGCCACCGTCGCGCATGGAGATGGCCTTGCCTATCTCAAAAGGAACCGCGCCGGTCGAAACCACGCGATCGTTTCCCTTTGCCAGGCGTATGTAAATAGGCCCGTTCCATAACAGAGTCTCTGGCATGAGTCTCTTCATCTCCTCGGCGTCGCATGGCGCGACTATCGTCATGTTGGGAACGGCGCGCAGAATCGCTATGTCATCGTTCGCGAGGTGTGTTGAACCGAGCGGGGCATATACCGTTCCGCCGCCGCTGCCTATAAGCCGGACGGGGATGTTCTGCATTCCCAGGTCAATCACGATCTGTTCATAGCAGCGGCGGGTGATGAAGGTGGCGATCGTGTTGATGTAGGGCATCTTTCCATTCAGCGCCATGCCCGCCGCCATTCCTATGATGTGCGCCTCATATATGCCTTCAAGGAAAAACCGGTGCGGGAATTCAGAGGAGAGCTTCTCGAGGTCGCGTCGGGTGATATCGGAGCCTACGAACACCACCCTCTCATCCGCGCAGGCGAGGTCGTAAATGCTAAGGAGACAGGCTTTTCTCATCCCTGCTTCTCCAATTCCTTAATGAGTCCGGCTGTTTCGTCATCGGTGAGCCGACTCTTATGATGCCATGCCGCATTGTTTTCAATTGATGGAATGCCTTTGCCCTTTACCGTATGGCATATAAGCACACCCGGCTTGTCGTCTTCAAGGGGAACGCCGCGCAATATCTTGCTCAGGGCGTTGACGTCGTGGCCGTCAACTTCCCTCACGGCGAAACCGAAGCTGCGCCACTTGTCGGCAAATGGTTCCAGTCCCTGAATCTCCTCGATAGAGCCGTAGGACTGCATCTTATTGTAGTCAATAATCGCAGTAAGGCTTGACAGCTTGTGCTTGCCGGCGCTCATGGCCGCCTCCCACACGCTGCCCTCATCGCATTCGCCGTCTCCCATAAGGACGAAGGTTCTGTAGTCCTTCTTGTCTATCCGCGCGGTGAGCGCGCAGCCGACCCCGATCGAGAGCCCGTGCCCGAGCGCTCCGGTGCTGGCTTCAACGCCGGGCGTCTTGCCCTTCTCGGGATGGCCGCCCAGCATGGAATTGAACCCGCAGAAACGCTCAAGTTCGCTTGCGGGAAAGAAGCCCTTTTCCGCGAGGAGCAGGTAGAGCGCCAGACAGCCGTGTCCCTTGCTTAGGATGAACCTGTCGCGATCCGCCCAGTCCGGACGCGCGGGATCGAAGCGCAGGATGTCGTCGTAAAGCACCCGCACGATGTCGAGCAGAGAGAAGGTGGACCCGATATGCCCTCTCTTGCTGCACGAGAAAATGCGCAGCACTTCGCGGCGTTGTTCGACCGCTCGCTTGTCCAGTTTCTGTTGCATATCAATCCCCCTGGAGACGGCGGTTCCCGCCGTTACTGCTCTTTCCGGCGGAGACCAACCGTCGCAAGAGCTATGGTCGGCATGCCGTCGGCTCCAGATACTGTCCGGCGGAGCCCAACCGTCGCAAGAGCTATGGTCAGCATGCCGCCGGCTCCAGATGGTCAGCTCAAAACTTCAGCTTCCCCGCCAGATCGCC
>JAGYMT010000041.1 GCA_018400335.1 Kiritimatiellia bacterium
CCATTCGGCGCCCGTTTCGCTCAGCAGAAGCCCCTCTTCAAAAGCCCTGTGAAATGCTTCGTCAATCCCGGCTATAACCGTCTTCACGCTGTCCTTATCAGGCGTGCGGGTTATGTGTTTTGCGGGTACGGTGCTGATTTCGCATGACTTGTGCGCGGCATTCGCGCAGAGGGTCTGCCTTCCCGCTATTTCAAGGGTACAGATGAAGGTTGACGGGTCCTGAATGCGGCGCATGATCGCGCCCAGCATCCTGCCGCGCAGTTCAGAGAGATCCTCATCAGGGAGCTCTTCGACACGGCCGTCGCCCAGTTCGATCCTCGTTGGTTTTCCGCGCATCCACTCCAGCGTGCCCTTGTCGCCAATGACCCTAATCTTCGGTCCGAAAGTGGTTTCGCTGCAGTGGGTTGCCAGAAAGTCCAGCCGGATTTCTTCATCCGTCTCTATCCGGAGGCCGGCGGTGTCGCAGGATTCGATGTCGTGGCCCCTGAACAGCTCCGCCAGCACGGTTCGCGGTGAAGCGGCCTGCCGTTCGCCTTTGCCGGCGAAGAAGAGCATCATCATAAGATAGTGAGCCAGCGCATTATTGAAGGGCGTGTCGAGCACCGTGTGACCGCCCGCCTCGAGTCTGCCGGCCCATGGATTGCGCGAGTAATAGGAATCATGCCGCGGCCACAACCCGATCCCCTTTATTGAGTGGACGCGTCCGATACGGCCTTGAACGATAGCCTCCTTTATACTGCGCACTTCCCCGCTGTACATGTCCTGGTATCCGACGGCGGCGAATTTGCCGGTCTCCTTTTCGGCGGCCTGCATGGCGAGGACCTCGGCGAACAAAGCGGCAACGGGTTTCTCCACCAGTACGTTTGCGCCGGCCCGCATGGCATCAATGGTGATAGGGGCGTGCATGTGTATACCCGTGGGATTGATGAGGAGGTCCAGCCGGCTTCCGATCCTGTTCAGCATTTCCCGGTAATCGGAGAACACCGCACATCCGGCCTTCTTCAGTTCAGCCACCTTGTCGGGCTCTTTTTCCGGATGCCTGACCGTCGCGCCGACGAGCTCTATCCGCCCGGCCGCCATTTCCTTCCTCAGATCGTTGTAGTGAACGTCTGCAAAACCCGAGATGCCGACTATCGCTGCCCGTATCATGTGATTCTCCATATCTGATTTTGGCGGAGTCAGGGGAACCTGATCAACCTGTCCTCGTCGGCCGACTTGCGGGCAAGGAGGCACGCCTCGGTCATTGCAAATGCGTCGTCCGCCGAAACCAGGCATTCGCCCCTGCCGCTGATCTGCTTCAGAAAATCCCCGAAGAAGGAACGCGGTTTGCCGTGCTTGAGGACCTGTGTGCCCGCTCGTCGGTTGCTGATCAGGAGCGCCTGCCCATCCCTGACCTCTATCACACCCTCCGTTCCCGCCACCCTTATCCTGTCGTCTCCATGTGTTGCCGCCGTCGAAGGCCGCAGATAGTCCAGGTTGACCGAGCCCGCCACATGGTTGCCGAATGTGAACAGGCAAAGAGCGGTTGCCTCGAGTTCGCCGTGTCCGCGGTTGCCGATGTTTGAATGAGCAGCGAACACCGTCTTGAACGGCAGGCGGGCGAACCACGCCAGCAGGTCAATCGCGTGGCTGCCGACCCACGGGATGGTTCCACCGTAAGTGGCGCGGGCCTTGTAGAAATCCGGGCGGCTGCCCAGCTTATAGGATTTCTGTGCCGTCAAAAGGCGGACCTCGCCGATCGCTCCGTCCCGGACCGCCTGCCATGCGGCGAGAAAGGCCGGCTCATACCTCAGCGCCAGCATTGCCGAAAGGTGCTTTCCGGAATCGGAATGCGCCTTTCTTACGGCGGCGAGGTCGCGCGAGGTAAGTGCTACAGGCTTTTCCATGAAGACGTGGCAACCTCTATGAAGGGCCTCGATCGCGTTCTTCGCATGGTCATTGAACCTGCAGGCTATGGAGACAACGTCGGGTTGGAGCGAGACGAGCATCGTCCGGCAATCATCGAAGACCTTGGCTTTGTGCCCCAGCTCGGCGCAGCGCTTTGCGGGCGCATCCATTGTTTCGCCCGGCGAACCGGGGGCCATGCCGACGATTCTGTCTGCGCCCCGGGCCTTCAATCCATCCGGTGCGAGTGTCCAATGTCCAGTTGATCCGATTAGGCAAATCTTCATTCTTGCTATACCCCCCCCGCTCTATTTCAGGAACAGCTCTATCACGGGCACCTCGACATTCGGCTTCTTCACCGGGAGCGTGAGCGTGACCGCGGCATCAGGCGTCTTCTCGGCCATCCCCGTGTTGACTTCCGTGGACTTGTCTCTGATGGCGATCTCGCTTGCATCGTGGAGAAGCTGCGCGTACTTGATTCGTCCTCCGAGACCCTGTAGATGAAGGTGAAGGAAAGGCCATGCTAAAACGTGGAGGTATAGGCGACCGGTTGACGGGTTCCACGTGTAGCGGCAGTCTTTCGGCGCAATCAGCCCGTCGGGAGCCGTTGTGCATCCGTAGATGGAGCGGGAGTGGCGCTTCATCCATTGGCCAATACCCTCAAGCCGCTCGGCGGCCCTGTAATCGAACTCGCCTCGCGCGGTAGGTCCCACGTTCAGCAGCAGGTTGCCGCCCTTGCTCACGTGGTCAATGAGCATCCGGACGAGCATCTCGGTGGACTTCCAGGTTTCCTCGTCACGGTAGTAGCCCCATGATCCCGAGAAAGTCTGACAGCTTTCCCACACCACCGGGTTGCCCTTCTCGTCCTTGAGCCCGTCCGAAGGAACGTACTGCTCGGGCGTGATGATGTCTTCCGAGCCAGGGAGGTCCAGTCTGTTGTCAATGATAATGCCGGGCCTGAGTTTTCTGACCATCTTGACCAGTTTCTCGGACTGCCAGTCGTCGCGGCCTTTTCCATCCTCGCCCGGATAGGAGAAGTCGAACCAGATGATATCAACATCGCCGAACCCGGTCAGCAGTTCGCGGACCTGATTTTGCATATAAGCGGCGTACTTGCGCACGTCCCTGTGCTTCTCCCGGGCGCGGAACTCCTTGTCGTCGCGCTGCGGATGAAGCTTGTCCACGGGGAATTGGGGATGGTGCCAGTCAATCAGGGAATAGTATAATCCCACCTTGATGCCCTCGTCGCGAAAAGCCTTGACCATCGGCTTGAGCAGGTCCTTCCCGTATGGCGTATTCGTGGCCTTATAGTCGGTATGTTTCGAGTCCCAGAGACAAAACCCCTCATGGTGTTTCGTGGTGATCACGAAGTACTTCATGCCGGCGGTCCTGGCCAGCCTCGCCCACTCTCTGGGGTCGTAGAGGTCCGGGTTGAAATGGTCGAAATACTTCTGATAGACCTCGTCGCGGGTTTTCTCTTTGTGTTTGACCCACTCGTGGCGCGCCGCAAGCGCATAGAGTCCCCAATGAATGAACAATCCGAACCTGTCATGCTGGAACCACCTGGTGTCGCCCTTCTTTTGAGCGGAGCCTGCCGTTTTCGATTTCTTCATGATTATTCCTCCTTTGTTACAAAACAGGACGGATATTTGCAGATGGCCTGCCGAAAGGCAAACACTATTCCGACACTATTCCCTCATCCCTCGACCAACCTGGTGGTGCTGTAGCCCTCGACGAGGGGGCGGAATTCGACCCTCCCGCCCCAGCTCTCAAGCAGCTCGGTCTCGGCCCGCACTCGCTCGCGTTCGTAGGTTCCGCCCTTTATGTGGAGATCAGGACGGACCTGCGCAAGCATGTTCAACGGGTTGTCGCCGGAGAAAGGGATTGCGAGGGACACCGGTTCGAGCGAGGCCAGCGCCTGCAGCCGGAACTCCGCCGGGAACACGGGCCGCCCTTCGCCCTTGTAGGCGCGGACGGAGGCATCGTCGTTCACCAGCACTATCAGTTCATCCGTTTTCCCGCGCGCGCCGGCCAGCATCTCCGCGTGGCCCAGGTGCAGAATATCGAAACAACCGTTAACCGTGGCGATCTTCCTGCCCTGCCGACGCCAGAAGGACAGTTTATCAAGGTCCGGCTCCGTTGCAGTGGTTATATGCTGAGGGATGCGGACGGGTGTCATGTTCTTTTGCGCCGCTTCCCAGATATCTTCCGTGAAACAGCCGGGTATGGGCTTGATATCCTCGATTCTCTCGGCATTCCCGCGCAGGGCCTTTCGCAGTGCGCGGGAGTCTGGCTGGGAAAGGCAGTCAACCATGACATACGGTCTCAGGTTCTCAATGATGTCCGCTCGGTCGCCCGGATTGCATACCGCGGAGATGTCGCCGATGAACGAAAGAAATTCAGTCCTCTGATCATTCCCGTTGTCCATGCCTTCGATCCTGAATTTGGCGGAAGGTTCCAGGATAACGATCAGTTCACTTGCCAATTGTTTCGCCCGGCGTATTGCCAGCAGGTTGCCCGGCTGGAGAATTGAAAATGAGCCGGCGATAACGGCAACCCCGCCCTCTCCGCGGGAGGCGGATTGGCGCCAGTTCTTCAGCTTGTCCGGTGACACTGTTTTTGTTCGCATGGCGGGAAATCCGGGCGTCTATACTGTTTCGGGTGTTTTCTTCAACGTACCGATGAATTCAAGCAGGCGTTTGTTTCGTGCCGCATTGGTAAGCGCTGTGCGGATTAAATCCCTTGCTTGTTCAAACGAAACGTTCCCGGGGAGAGCTTCGCGGTTGCTCTCGAAGAAATCGGAAACTTCTTCATTCCCGGCCTCGGGAACCGCGGATGTCACTGCCGCGATCAGCTTTTCAATCAGGATCGCGTTCCGGGTCATGGTTGTCATCTGCTCCCTGGACAATCCCTTTTTGGAAAGGTGGGCGCTGAATGCCTGTTCCCCGCCAAGCCGCTCGACCATAGTCAGCAATTCATTCTCGATTTCCTGCTCCGGAACCTCGATTTTTGTCCGAAGCGCCTCTTGGAGCAGCAGTTTCCGTCCCTCCGCGTGCTCCCTGGCCTGGCGCTTGATAGAGTCCATGTTCCTGATAACCTCGTCCGCCGAAAGCCTGTTGGAGTATGCCTGGAGCAATCGCTCGAATTCAACCTCCACGTCGAGTTCGCTCACCGTCTCATTATTTTCATTTTCAATAGCCATCAGTTCTTTCCCATGTGATTCGTTTCACCTTCTCCTTGCTCTTGAAAGTTTTGCTGAACCGCTCTTTTTCGGCCGCGGCAGGTAACAGTGGCTTTCGGACGACTGGACGCACCAGAAATCGTCGGACAACTCCCTGCTCTCCGCGTAGGCGTAGGGCAGTTCGCCATATCCCGCCTTGCCCCAGCCCGTGCCCCATGAATTGCGGAAAAGCAGGCGCTTCGTGCTGTCGTCGTAGCCCGCGGCCATAACCGCGTGCCCTCCGAGCATTCGTTCCGCGCGTGCCGGCATACGGATGCGCCCGCTCCGGGCCACGGCATCGGTCATCACGTGTTCATATACGGCGAAACCGAACACGAACGGCAGGCCCATGGCGAGACAGCTCTTCATTTCACGAAGTGAAGCGAGCCGCTGGTATGCGGTGACCTGGTGGTCCATGGCCTCGTTGTAGCAGGGTTTGGACGGCTTGTGCGTGAACTTCGATATGATGTAGGGCCAGAGTGATTCGCGGCATGATCCCCTGCGCTTCAGCTCCTTAATGCCTGTTCGGAGCATGGCACCGGAGTCCTCGTGAACCGTTCCCATGGCTTCCCTTGTGTTATAGTATATGAACAGGCGGCTGAGATCCGCGAAGTCGCAGTCCATACCCTCCCGAATTGCGAGCAACTGTAGAAACTCCAGAGCTCCGGCAAGTGCCTGCGCCGTGCATGAGCCCAGTCCGCCCTGGTCTTCGACAGCCGGACAGATGCTTCTCAGGTCGGTCCTGGCCGGCAGTCCGGGCGGCATCCTGAAGACCGTCTTGAACGGAATGTCCCTGATATCGGGCACATCCGGTATCCATCCGAGTGTATGGCAGCGAGCCGTGTTCCTTCCCATTGCACTGTCCTCCCGCATTGACTTTCATTTCTTCACAGCTTATGCTAGTCCCGAAATGATACCTCAATGGATAATTGAACGCAAGCGCGACTGGTGCAAAGATGAATGAAAAAGCGCTGGCTGAATCGGCGGAAATCGTGCGCCGCAAGTTCGCGGGCGCCGCGCCGTCGTGTGGACTGATTCTCGGGTCCGGGCTGTCATCCGCCGCCGATATGTTCGATGCCAGGCGCGCGCTGGATTACCGCGAAGTGCCCGGGCTGGGCGAAGCGACTGTTGACGGGCATCCCGGGCGCCTGCTGTGGGCCGGGTTCGCGGGGATGGAGCTGTTTGTTTTTCTCGGACGAAGGCACTGGTACGAGGGGGCGGGGTGGGAGCCGGTGATACTGCCGGTCTACATACTCAGAAAGATGGGCGTGCGGACGCTGGTGGTGACGAATGCCGCAGGAGGCATAAGGGAGGACCTGACGCCGGGCCGGATAATGATCATAGATGATCACATAAACATGATGGGCGCACAGCCGCTGACCGGCCCGCATGATCCGTTCTGGGGTCCGCGCTTTCCGGACCAATCGGATGTATATGACGCCGGATTGAGACGCCTGACCGACGCGGCGGCAAGAGAGTCGGGCCGCGAGTTCGCGCACGGGGTCTACGCCGCGGTTTCGGGGCCGGCCACTGAAACGCCCGCGGAGATCGGGGCGCTGAAAATACTCGGCGCCGATGCTGTCGGCATGTCAACCGTGCCCGAGGCGATGTTGGCTAAGTCGTCCGGCATGCGCGTATTCGGCGCTTCGTGCATAGTTAACAGGGGCGCGGGCCTCTCTGACCGTCGTTTCAGCCATGAGGATGTGACAAGCGCCGCCGGGGCAGCCGTGCCGGAGATGCAGCGGCTGCTTGAGGCATTTTTTCGCGAACCTGCGAGGAAGTTGATACTATCATGACGGGAGGGCATGCGTGTTAAGTTAACCGGCGCGACATTGATTGTTGATCTCGAATGTGCGTTTTCGGCTTAACACCTATGAGGGGGGGGTATGAAGAAACAAGTCGGAATCACCAGGGGCGGCAAGAAACGCCGCCCCGTCGGAATGCCCAGGGAGCAGGCGCTGTTGCTCGTCGTGGAGGCGGCAGCGGCGCGAATCAACGCTTACGCGCCCTATTCGAAGTTCCGTGTCGGAGCCGCCCTGCTTGGCGCCGACGGCCGTGTTTTTCGGGGCTGCAATGTGGAAAACGCCTCCTTCGGGCTGACCGTTTGTGCAGAGCGCGTCGCGCTCTGTTCCGCGGTGGCGGCGGGCTGCCGCCGATTCAAAGCGATCGCGATAGTCGCGGATGGTGATCGCGTCCCGCGCCCCTGCGGAGCGTGCCTCCAGAGTCTGGCCGAGTTCCGCGGCGGCGGGCTGACCCTCCTGCTCGGCATTGAGAACAAGCCGGAAGCCTTTATCTCACGATCGCTGGCGCAACTGCTTCCGGAACGATTTACATTCAGGCAGCCATGATACAACTCGTTCCAGATTCTTCGAGTGATGGCGCGGTTGAGGCCGTGAAGCGGCTGCAGGCCGCCGGGTTTATCGCGTTCATGGCCGGTGGTTGCGTGCGCGACATGCTCTTGGGCAGGAAGCCGAAGGATTATGACGTGGCAACCGACGCGGTGCCAAGCGAGGTGCTGCGGCTCTTTCCCGGATCAGTTGCGGTTGGCAAGGCGTTCGGCGTGATCAGGGCGCGGCTCGGCGGACAAGAGTATGAGATCGCGACCTTTCGCAAGGATCATTCCTACTCGGATGGCAGGCGGCCGGATGCCGTGACGTTTTCCGATCCCGGGACTGACGCCACCCGCCGGGATTTTACCATGAATGCCCTCTTCTTTGACCCGGTTTCGGGCGTCATCCACGATTTTGTGGGCGGCAGGGCCGATATTGAGAAGAAGATCGTCCGCGCCGTGGGTTGTCCGGACGAGCGATTTATGGAAGATCACCTGCGCATGATCCGGGCCGTTCGTTTCGAGTGCACCCTGGGTTTCAGCATGGACGGCCCCACTTTTGACGCCATGGTGAGAAATGCGCCGCTTGCGGCCAAGATCAGCAGCGAGCGGATACAGCAGGAGCTGACCCGCATCCTGCTGGAATCTCCACGGGCCGGCGCGGCGGTCGAGAGGCTGCGCTGCGCCGGGCTGCTGAAGCACTTTCTGCCGGAAGTCGAGGCCATGAAGGGGCAGGAGCAGCCGCCCGAGTTCCATCCGGAGGGGGACGTTTACACGCACACTCTCATGATGCTGGACGCCATGGAAAAGCCCACGATCCGGCTGGCTTACGCAGTTCTTCTGCACGATATCGGCAAGCCGTCCACGGCCAGGCATGCGGGAGACCGCATCCGGTTCGACAACCACGCCAGGCGCGGAGCCGAGATGGCCGAGGAAATAATGCGGCGGTTGCGGTTCCCGGTGGATGACATCAGGGCGGTTTCCTTCTGCGTGGGCAACCACATGAGGTTTATGGACGTTAGGAAGATGAGGCGTTCAACCCTTGCCCGGCTGGTCGGTGCGCCCACGTTCGCGGTGGAGCATGAGCTTCACCGCCTTGACTGCGCCGCCAGCCACGGCGACCAGAAAAACTACGAGTTTCTGGCCGAGTATCAGGCGGCGCGGCGCTCAAAACCGGTCCTGCCCGAGCCTTTTGTCACCGGGAAGGACATCATGGCGCTGGGTGTTCCCCATGGTCCGAAGGTGGGGCGGTGGAAGAAAATTGCGTATGACGCGCAGTTGGAAAAGGGGTTTGAGGATCGGGATGCGGCTCTGGAATGGTTGAAAAGAATGCTGCCGCCCAATCCGTGACTCATATCCATGATGGAAACTTGAAACTCGAAACTTGAAATTAGGCACGAGCGGACGGCGCCAACGCGTTTGTCATCAGCTATTCATACAACGATGCCGGGGACATGACCGGCATTGATTACAGCGATGACACCCCTGACGTCACCTTCACCAAGTCCTACGAATCCACCCTGATTTTACTTCGAAAACACATGAGTAATTTTTCCTTGTAACCTTCCCGGTCATCGTGTTAAAGTGAACAAAGACTGGTTCTGTGTCTTTCTGGGAACCGTGCAATGGTTGAAATGTCAGGAGCATATACATGAGCAACGGGAATAAAATCAATATAGTGGTGTTGTCAATTTATCAGGACCTTGGCGATTCGTTTGTGGAAATGCTTCCGCCCGAACAGATGGAATCCTTTCCGATAGGCGATATGCAGGCGTCAATCGAGGTCATAGCGGGTGCGCCGAGTCAGGATAAGATCTTTCGGGAGAGGATAGCAAAGGCCGATGCGGTTGTGGTTGTTGTACGGTTCCTCGACGTGCTTTCTTTGGAGAAAATCAAGTCTATATACCGTGAGCTGCCCACTGAGAGCAATCTGCCGGTAGGAATAATCCTGTTGCGTGATCCCGGCGAGATTGATTTCAAGATCAGCTGCCCTGCGTGCGGACAGAAACTCTGGCTCCGCGATACGGATGTTGGTAAGCGCGGACGGTGTCCCAACTGCAAGAAGCCCTTTGTGATCATGTCGCAGGCCGATCACATCAAGGCCCAGCTTATGCTGGCGGACGGCATGATGATAACAAAGGTGGTTAG
>JAGYMT010000410.1 GCA_018400335.1 Kiritimatiellia bacterium
TCCCTGTTTTTTGCTTGACACCCCTTTTCAAGGGCTGCTTACAAGTTCTCTTGCATTTAACCTATATGATACACTTAAACGGTTAAACGACTCGCTTCAACGAAAAGCCATGATCTGCACGTGTAAGCGGTTCGGTGAAGTGTATCCGACGAAGAGCGGCGAGTAAGTGTAAATCCCCTCGCAGTTCGACTGCTCTTTTTAGGTTGAATCCCTTCGGAGGCGGTGGAGGCAGCCGCGCGGGATGAATTCGTGAATTATCTCTTGCATAAAGAGAATATGTCGCTATTCTATCTTTCATGAACAGCGAATACCGACTGCTGCTCCGGGACAAGGTCGTGGAGGGACTGTCCATGGCCGTGCCTGCCTTCACGCGGCGGGATGTGCATGTCCCCGCTGTCCGCGGGAAGGCGCTGGCGGTGATCGGGATGCGCCGCAGCGGCAAGACCACCTTCCTGTGGCAATGCCTGGCCGACAGACTGCGTGACAAGATCCGGCGCGAGGAGCTTCTCTACTGCAACTTCGAGGATGAGCGCCTCGCCGGCATGACGGCAGCCGACCTGCAATGGGTGGTCGATGAGTATTTCGCGCTGCACCCGGAACGGCGCGATCGCCAGGTGGTGACATTCTTCCTGGACGAGATCCAGGTGGTGCCGGGCTGGGAGACCTTCGTCCGGCGGTTGATGGACACGGAGCGTATCGCCTTGTTCCTCTCTGGATCCTCGGCCCGTCTTCTGAGCCGCGAGGTCGCCACCAGCATGCGCGGCCGGGCGATGGAGGTGCTCGTCCATCCCTTCGCGTTCCGTGAGGCGCTGCGCCACATCCAGGCCGAACCCGACCGGCCAGTCTCCGCGCTGACGAAAGCCGCGCGGTCCGCCGTGGAAAAACACTTCCGGACCTATCTGGCCGAGGGCGGCTTTCCCGAGGCACAGGGCCTCTCCGCCCGCGACCGCGTGGCGTTGCTGCGCACGTATGTGGATGTGGCCATCCTGCGCGATGTGATCGAGCGTCACGGGGTGACCAACACCGCCGCGCTACGCTGGATGCTGCGCCATCTGCTCGGCAATCCGGCCTCGACCTTCAGCGTCGAGAAGTTCCATCTGGCCCTGAAGTCGCAGGGACTGGCGGTGGGTAAGAACACGCTCCATGACTATCTGGCCCATCTGGAGGATGCGTTCCTGGTGCGCACCGTCGCGATGCACACGGCGTCCGAGAGGCAGCGGATGGTCAACCCGCGCAAGGCATATCCGGTTGATCCGGGGTTGATCCCGGTCTATGAGCGAGCGGGCCGCGCGAATCGGGGGCGCGCCCTCGAAACGGTGGTGCTCCTGGAACTGGAGCGGCGCGGGTGCGAGGTCGGGTATGTGCGCACGGGCGAGGGGGTCGAGGTGGACTTCCGCGCGCGCGATCCCGAGGGCCGCGTGTGGCTCATCCAGGTGGCCGCCGAGGTCGGCGACGAGGCCACTTGGCTGCGTGAAATCCGTGCACTGGTCAGTGCCTTGAAAGACGAACCCGGCGCAACAGCCCTGCTGCTGACGGCCGACAGCAGCCCGCCGTCCGAGGCTCCGCCGGCACCGATAGCATGGCAGTCGTCCGCCGCCTGGCTGCTGGACGCCCCGGCCGGTTGACCGCGTCACGGATTGCCGCCCGCCCTCAACTTTCTTCACAACCGGCACAAGGCCGGAGGGATCGCTTTTACTGGTAACATCCGCCCCTTTGCACGAGGCAAGGCCCGGCGGCCGGCAGTCGTCACGGGTCCGAAACCCGATCTGGAAATCGCCATGGAAAAGCACACGGCCATGATCGAGGCCTTCCATGCGTTTTACGACCGTTGAATCATGTCAAGAGAAACATATTGAGAAGAAGTTGCATTAAACGCGCCAATTTCAAGCAAAGGCTGCTAGAAAACGAGCCGCCGGAATAACACGTATCTTGCTTTGTGCATCAAAATAATCCGCTGAATTGTCAAGTGTAACCATGAACGCGGCTTTCACGCCCAATTTAGATGAAAAATACTTAAGCGCCGTATTTGAACCACCAGGCTGCAATTTGCATTCCGCCAAAAACAGCGGTTGCTGATCCCAAACCACAAGAAAATCAACCTCCCTTTTCTCGCGGTCGCGCATATAGTACAAATCCACGCGCCAGCCGAAAACATCGGTAACATAATGACACCATTTCAGCAGGTGACAGGCAACAAGATTTTCAAATCGCGCCCCGCCTTCGGGAGCCTCCGACCAGTCCCAAAAATAATACTTACATTCTTTTTTCAAAGCTCTATCAACCCTGCGGTGCCATGGCGGAACGCGGAACAAGTAATAGTTCCGGCAAAGCAAATCAAGCCAGCTTTTCAAGGTTTTTGGGCTGGTTTCCAAATCCCCGCAAAGTGAGTTCACGGACAATGGGGAAGAAATGCGCTCGGGTAATAATGCCGCCAGCAATTCCAGTTGCCCCAACCCGCGAATAGCCTCCAGATCACGAATATCCTCAC
>JAGYMT010000411.1 GCA_018400335.1 Kiritimatiellia bacterium
TATTCAATTAAATTTACCTTACAAGGCAAATAGCCGCAAAAATCAACAAGATCGGAGAAGGCCGTCCCGATCCGCGCGCGCAGGTTTTTCGGAGTCTTCATCAGGCTGCCGCACACCGTGACGATTCGCTCCGTGAGCGGGCGGCCCTCGATGATGGCGTCGTACATGGCCGCGCAGGTGCCGACGTTCTGGACCAGCGCCCCCACGTCCATCGGCAGCCCGCCGGAAGGCGTCTCCCTGCCCGTGACCGAATAAATAAGCTGCTTCTCCGCGCCCTGCGGGTATTCCGACTTCAGGATCACCAGCTCGGCGTCGGATCCGGCCATAACCCCTTCCAAGGCCTTTATGGCGTCCGGTTTGTTGTCCTCTATCGCAACGCAAACCCTTTTCACGTTCAGAATCCTGCGCGCTATTTCAACGCCGCCCCATATTCGGCCCGACTCCTCGACCATCAGCCGGTGGTCCGCGGTGAGATAGGGTTCGCATTCCGCGCCGTTGATGATGAGCACGTCTATCGGCTTCGCCGGCGGCGGCGAGAGTTTCACGTGCGTCGGAAAGCCCGCGCCGCCCATGCCCACGATTCCGGCATTGGCCACCAGCTCGACCAGTTTCTTTCCTTCAAGTTCACTCCAATTGGGACAGGGCGTGATGCCGTCCACCCACCTGTCCTCCCCGTCCGGCTCGATATCAATGAAAGTGCAGGGACTTCCGGAGAAAGCCGGTTTCTCGCCGAGGGCGACGACCTTTCCCGATGTCGGCGCGTGGACCGGTGCGGATATGAAGCCGCCGCTTTCGCCCAGGAGCTGGCCGCGTGCCACGGAATCGCCCTTTGCCACAACCGGCTTTGCCGGCGCGCCGAGGTGCTGGCTCATGCAGACCGACAATTTTGCCGGCAGCGGCATGGTCTCGATCGGGCTCGCGGATGAGCATTTATTATAGCGCGGATGCAGTCCGCCGCGCGATGCAAAAAATGCACGGATAGTTTTCATGCGGCGGCCTCCGCCTTTCTGCCCGGCCGCTTGACGATCGTGCCCTGCGGACATTTTGCGATAACCTCTTCATTATCCAGCGGCTTCTCGTAATCCACCACGGCCAGGGGACCGTCCATCTTTATCGCGTCCGTCTGCTTCGCGCAGAGCGAGCAGCCGATGCAGCCGACTGAGCATTTCTTCTTCACCGCCGGTCCGCGCTCCTTTGATTTGCAGAGAACGTGGATCGTTCTGCTTTCCGGAACGAGCTGGATCAGATGCCGCGGGCAGGCGGCGACGCAAAGGCCGCACCCGATGCAGAGTTCGGGATGAACAACAGCGAGCCGCTTGCCGGTGATCTCGATGGCGTTCACGGGGCAGACCCTGGCGCAGGAGCCGAGCCCGAGACAGCCGTAGCCGCAAGCCTTGTCGCCCCCGCCCACGAGATCCGCCGCGGCGCAGTCGGCCACGCCATTGTAGAGGAATTTCCGCTTTGCGGCGTCATCATCGCCGCCGCACAGCACGATGGCCACCTTTCTCTCGCAGACCTCGGCCTCGACGCCCATGAACGCCGCGATCTTTTGCGCGGTGTCCGGGCCGCCCGGCTTGCACTCGATGGTCTTCGCGCCCTGCAGGACGATCGCCTTGGCGTAATCCAGGCAGCCGGCGAAGCCGCAGGCGCCGCAGTTCACGCCCGGCAGCAGCCCTGCCACCGTCTCGACGCGCGGATCTTCCTTGATCCCGAGAAAGCGCGAGGCGATGCTCAGAACTATCCCGCAGAACAGACCTATTCCGCCCACTACCAGAGCGGCATCAAGAAGAGCTTTTGTCATTCGAATTCCCTACATCTTTATCAACGCCGCGAACCCCATGAAAGCGAGGCTGAGCAGGCCGGCGGTAACCAGCGCGATGGCCGTGCCCTGGAACGCCTTCGGCGGGTTCGCGCGGTCAATCTTCTCGCGCAGCCCGGTGAATATGATGAGCGCCAGCGCGAACCCTGCCGCGGCGCCGAACCCGAAGACCACGCTTTCAAGAAAACCGCTCTTTTTTTGAATGTTGATCACGGCCACGCCGAGTACCGCGCAGTTGGTGGTTATCAGGGGAAGAAAGATGCCGAGCGCGCTGTAGAGCGCCGGGCTGAGGCGTTTGATCACAAGCTCGACGAACTGCACAAAGGCCGCGATCACGAGAATGAACACAATCGTCTGCAGATAGGTGAGATCAATCCCGAAAAGCCCCGTTTCCTCCAGCAGGAACGCGGAAACGGCCCAGGTGACAGCCGACGCGCTCGTCATTACGAAGATGACGGCCATGCTCATGCCCAGCGCGGTAGGCAGGTTCTTGGAAACCCCCAGAAAAGGGCAGATGCCGAGGAACCGGGTCAACACGAAATTGTTGACGAGAACGGCGCCGACTATCAACAGTAAATAAGCTTCCATCAGTCCAAGGATAACCTTCGCTTCGCTCGGTTGCCTTTCGGAGAAGAAAGTTTGCCACAAAACCTGTCCCGCAAGGCGGG
>JAGYMT010000412.1 GCA_018400335.1 Kiritimatiellia bacterium
TTGAACCGGGAGCGCCGCCTGATTTCCTGCAGCTCGTTGCCGCCACGCCGGATCACCGTGCCGCGGCGGCGCGCTCCGCGGCGGCCCGCGAAGGCGTGCGCGGCGCAAAGAGCGATTTTTACCCGTCCCTCTCAGCCTCCGCCTCCATCGGCATGCACGGTGATGACTGGGATCCTGACCGGAACAGGTGGAGCGTTGGGATGTCCCTTTCGCTCCCTGTTTTCAGCGGCGGCAGCAGGCTCTACGGTATGCGCGGAGCGCTCGCCGAGCAGCGGGTGGCCGAGTTCAGCATGGCCGATTCCGACAACCAGCTTGCCGCCAACCTTGAGCAGCGTTTCTCAGCGTGGCAGGACGCCGTCGAACGCCTGAGCGTGCAGCGTGATTTCCTGGAAGCGGCGGAAGTCCGCGCGGAGATAGCCAGAAGCCAGTATTCCAACGGGCTCATATCTTTCCAGGACTGGGATACAATTGAAAACGACCTGATCAGCCAGGAGCGGGCAATGCTCGCGAGCAGGCGCGAAGCAGTGCTCGCGGCCGCAAACTGGATCAGGGCAACAGGAGCGGGAGTTATTCCATGAAAAGAAAGATGATTTTATGGGCCCTGACGTTGATTGTCCTGCTGGGCGCCGGCTTCGGATTCGCCGCATGGCGGCGGAAACAGGCCGTCTCGGTGGCCGAGGTGCCTACCGTCATCGTGGAGCGCGGCAACATGAAGATAACGGTGCTGACCACAGGAACGGTCAAGCCGCAGAACCGGCTCGAGATAAAGTCGCCCATCGCCGGCCGCGTTGAGGAAATCCTCGTCCGGGAGGGGCAGATGATGAAGAAAGGCCAGGTCATGGCCTGGCTGAGCTCCACGGAGCGCGCCGCGCTGCTCGACGCCGCGCGCGCCAAGGGCGCCACGGAACTGGCATACTGGGAGGACCTCTACAGGCCCGCGCCTCTCGTGGCGCCGCTGGACGGCGACATCATCGCCCGCAACATCGAGCCGGGCCAGACCGTAACGGCGCAGGATGTTCTCCTTGTCATGTCCGACCGCCTGATCATCGAGGCTCAGCTGGATGAAACCGATATCGCCCGGATAGCTATGGGGCAGCGCGCCGAGATAACCCTGGATGCTTATCCGGACCGCACTATGCTCGGAGAGATTGACCATATTGCATACGAGGCGAAAACCGTGAACAACGTGACCATGTACATGGTGGACGTGCTTCCTCACTCGATCCCCGAATTCCTCCGCAGCGGCATGACAGCCAATGTCCGCGTGATAATAGCGGAGAAGAACGACGTTCTCCTTTTGCCGGCCGATGCCATTCTGACCGAACGCGGGTCGGCATCGGTTCTTCTCCACGATATCGAGACTCGCCAGAGGCAGTCCTCGCTGAGAATCAAGATCGGTATCAGTGACGGTCGGAATGTCGAGATTGTGGAAGGGCTTGAAGAGGGCGACGTGGTGGTCAGGAAAAGCTTTCTTCCGTCGGGCGGTTCGGACGATGCCGCCCGGAACCCGTTCATGCCCTCGCGCGTGCCGAGGCGGAGATGATGCCGGAAGGCGCCGGATGCATTTCGGCCTAAACGGAGGATGAGCGGGGGAACGGTGGACGATTACGGGCGACGATTACGGAAAACGAGGGGGCTTACGCGCCTGTTTCGTAAGCCGTAATCGTCGCGCGTAATCGTCTTCCGACGATCACGGATCAGGGTATGATAACTTTCAACCACATATCGAAGACCTATGCCCGGGGCGAGAACGCCGTTCACGCGCTGCGGGATGTCTCCTTCTCGATCCGGTCCGGCGAATATGTGGCGATCATGGGTCCTTCCGGGTCGGGGAAGTCCACACTGATGCACGTGCTCGGGCTTCTCGACACACCCGACAGCGGCTCCTACACGCTGATGGGCCGGAACGTCACCTCCCTCACGGATGATGCCCTGGCCCACGTCAGGAACACGACGATAGGCTTCGTGTTCCAGCACTTCAACCTGCTCTCCCGCACCACTGCGATGGAAAACGTGGCGCTGCCCATGCTCTACTCTTCAGGCAAGGCTGATATGGAGAATAGTCGCCGGGCGCTCGATCAGGTGGGGCTCGGCGACCGGATCGGGCACAGGCCGAATGAACTGTCGGGCGGACAGCAGCAGCGCGTCGCGATAGCCAGGGCTCTCATACATGCGCCACCGATCATCCTGGCCGACGAGCCGACCGGCAATCTGGACTCGAGGAGCACGGAAGACATTCTCGACCTTCTCACGAACCTCAATGACTCCGGCATCACGGTTATTCTCGTCACTCACGAGGCAAACGTGGCGGCGCGCGCACACAGGGTCATCCGTATGCACGACGGAATGATCAAATCCGATGAGCCGACCGCCATGGACAAGGCCGCGAGTCCGGCAGCCGGGCCTGCTGCAGTGGCCGGCGCCGCCATCGGGGCGAACTGGATGTACAAGGGCGAGCACGCGCTGATCATCTACG
>JAGYMT010000413.1 GCA_018400335.1 Kiritimatiellia bacterium
TTGTGCCACGGCGTCGGAGGCGTAAAGGGAGGATGCGGATGGATGAAGCTCGCGAAGAGGTACCAAGGCTGGTCGGGTCGGGCCGGACCTGAAACAACACCGCCCTCAGCCAGCGGGGCACAATCCGTGCTTCGTCGGATGAAAGCGATGCCGCGGTCACCCACCCACTGGCTGGGATGATCCTTTGCCGGCACCTGCGCGATCTGGGGAATATAGTACATCTCGCCCCGGACACCGTATGCTTCGGTCACATGATCATACCCCTTCTCCCGCAGCATCCGGAGGTACGGGTTACGGTTCAATTGATCGGCGCTGACCCCGCCCTCCTCCTGCACCTCGCGTGACTGGAAGCCGCGGAGAGCATAGCGGTCGGGAGTGAAGTGGCATTTGCCGATGCCGTGCGTCCGGTAGCCGCTCTTCGTGAGCGCTTCCATGAAGGTCTCCCGTCCGTCGGTTGGCATCGTGGTATTCTCGTAGCAGCCGGTGCGCATCGGGTACTGACCGTGGATCATCGAACACCGCGCCGCGATGCAAACCGGCGAAGGAGAAAATGCGTTGGTGAACGCGACGCCGGATGCCGCGAGCCGATCGAGGTTGGGGGTCCTGATCACCGGGTTCCCGAGCGCCGCGATCGTGTCCCACCGCTGCATATCGGTGAATAGGTGCAGAATGTTCGGTCGTCTATCGGTTGCTTGTCTAGTGGGCATGGAATGGTCTCCTGATGTTTTCATTGGTGCATGGCAAATGGTGCGTCCCAAATGCTCCAATGAGAAGTTCAAGAAACACGCCGGCGGCGACATTGTCCGGGTGATTGATGCCGTTGCTCAGCAGCGATTCATAGGGTATACCAAACATCGGAAGCGCTTTCCAAATGCCGTAGGCATCGAGACAGACAAGGTCATGTTTCCGGCAAAAGTCCACGATCCGCTGCTCGGCATGGTCAAGCCCGGGCATCCAAATGGCGGTGTTCATGTTCGATGTGAACAGCACCGGCTCGCAGCCGCTCCGGCGCAAAGCGTCAATAAAATACCGGTGGTTCGCCTCAAACGTGCCGTCGTCCAGCGTCTTGTCGTTCAGGGCGAACAGGATGGTCGCCACATCCGGTCGATGCGCGATCACATCGCGTTCAAACCGTTCACGACCGACGGTGGAGTTCGTGCCGCCAATTGCCGCGTTGACTACTTCCATGCGCTTTCCGGGATACGCCGCGCGCAGGCGCCGCTCGAAACGCGCGGTCCATCGCCAGTCCGGATCAACATCGCCGCCCTGGGTAATGCTGTCGCCAAAATAGACCAGGCGGAACGGTTCCGCCCGCGCGCACTTGCGCCGCAACCGATCAAACGCTTCGGGGCTTCCTTTCACGTAGGCTCCGTAGTCAATGACATCAGTCCAGAGCGGGTTGTCGCCGGTCTTCTCCGTCGAGGCCTCGGGTGTCTGACCGCCGGGCAGTCGGCCCGCCTGATCGCTGAGCACCGGATAATTGATCAGGCGGGCATGTTCCGGATGCGAGATCGGGAATAGGGCGGACGCATCGAGCATGTCGCGAAAGCGAAGATGGATCCGGACCACTCCCATCCAGCCGGCCGGCAATCGCGGCCAGCGCGGAGACACGAGGGATTCGGCGCCATGGAACAGCCGCCATTCGCCGGCCTTTTCCGCCAGAACGTCCACTCGCTGCAGCAACAGGTCGTAGTCCAGCGAAAAGGTGTCTCGCCCCCTTTCCCATCCTTCGCGTAGCGTGATGCCGGCAAAGTCGGTATCGACATCGTAATCGATCCCGCGCGTCAACGCCTGCCGTTCGCCGTCTCGCCCGAGGCGATAAACATTCAGACTGTCCGGCGCCACCGGGCCGGGCACGGGCCAGACCGAGACCGGACTGCGGCGGTTGCGTAGCGGGACAATCGGCCAGCGCGCCGTGTTGCTCGACGGACAAATCTCGTTCCGCACCTTGATCCGGGCAAGCGGCGCCACGAACACCTCATGGGTGACGCCGTCTTCCCTGACACTCAGGGTGTTCGGCCTTGTCGCAAGCTCTATCGAGAACATGGTGATGAAATCTCCCATAAACACTTGGCATGTTCGTTGCGCGCATCTCGATCGCCAGGAAAAAGATCATATTCGTCCACGGGGCGCTCCATGGCATTTGTCAACACCGGATCATTCGTATCGACCAGCCATCGGCAAAGCTTCTCGCGCAGCTGCATTTCCATTTGCCGATATTCGTATTTTTCACTCACATTGACAAGTTCATTCGGATCCGCGCTCAAGTCGTAGAATTCGTACTCTGGGCGGTTCACGAAACATCCCAGATAATCGCCCAAATCGTGCATCACCATCAGCACGACATTGGGACGCCCGTCGGCCTCGCATCGTTGTCCTGTCATAATGCCTCCCAATCACGATTCCCGCGGGAATCAGCCGTTTTCATCTGCCTATACTGCCGTTACACAGTTCTTTTTGCACCTCACCAAC
>JAGYMT010000414.1 GCA_018400335.1 Kiritimatiellia bacterium
CACGTCGTTCCATACCCCGGCCGCGCCGCCGCCGGTCCAGGTGAACGTCGCCGCCGCGGCGTTGATGCTCAAGAGCCCGGCCGCGGCCGGGAGCGCGCAGGCCGTCAGAATCCGGCATACAATACGCCGGATCGACGCTGACTTCGCTGCATTCTTCATTCCGTTGTTCATGGTCTGTCCTCCTTGCGTTGTTTCACCATGCGGTCTTTCGCTTGTTCGTCTCTCTCATTTTGCGCCATCCTTGGTTCTGTGCGCGTTCTCCAACCGAGTGAACCGTTCCAGAAATGACTCCCGCTGCGACGGCAGCGGGCTTTGGCGCTCCCAGCGCGCGAGTCCATCGGCCTTCAGGGCGTCAAGACGCACGCGCAACGCGGTGGCATCGCCATCCGCCGCCCTCACGTCCGCCTCCAGGACGGCGATCCGCCAGCCGTAAAGGAACTCCTCAAGGAGATCACGCCAATCGGGACTCGCCGCGGTCACGGAGAGCACATGCTCGGCCTCTTCCACGATCTGGCGCGTGATCGCGCGCCGCACGGCCTCGCAGGCGCCGTGGCCCTTCATGTAGCCGTGGAGCCCCGCCTTGTCGTGCGCGGCCAGCAGATGTCCCATCCGTGCTGCTGCCGGCCCGAACAGGCGCACCGCGGCCTCCGCGGACCAAGCCGGGACATCTTCGGGAGCGCATCCGCATGCCGCCCAGGCGGTCGCCAGCAGCGCGCGCCAGTGGAATCCAAACGGCTGGGTGTGCTTCTCCCACAAGGTATTGATCAACCCCATGGCGCCGCGCGCCGCGCCGTAATCGGCGATCCACATGGTGTTCTCGATCCGCGTCATCGAAGGGCAGACCACGACCTCGAATCCCAACTCCCGCCACGCATCCACCGATGGGTAACTCTTGTCGTATCCGTAGTGCCAATCGAGCAGCACGATATCGCGCGGCAGCCCCTCGACCGCTTCGGGGAAAGCCCACAGCATGTCGTCCCACATCATCATCCGTTTGCCGTGCGCCTTGAGAACGGCGTGGAGCTTGAGGATATGCTCGCGGAAGATGCGCCCCTTCGACCAGCCTGCGTACGCTTCTCGGCAGCGCGGGCAGAGACCCAGATGCGCCGACTCGTCCGCGTTGATGCTCACGTAGGGCGAACGCGAGGCTCGCGCCAAGTCGGCAAAGATGTCGGCCAGCATTCGGGGTGTGTCGGGATGCGATGGACAGAACTGGTAACCGTCGCTTCCTTCCTCGGCAAGATGCCGGTAGGCAGGATGCATAAGGATGCCCGGACAGTGTCCAAGCGACGTCTGAGCCGGGATCACGTCAATCCCGTATTCGGCCGCCGCGTCCTGGAGCCCGCGCAGACCCTCGATCGTCCATGAGCCGTCCGGCGCGAACTCAGGATGCGAGGGATACCGCAGGTGATTCTCGAAATACATCAACAAGGTGTTGAACCCCAGCTCGCGCAACATGGGCAGCCGCCTTTTCCAGTAGTCGGGGGCATAGACTATGGATCCGCGGCTGGTGTCATACATGAACCCGCGCATCGCGAAGCGGGGTTTGGCGGGCCACGCAGTGGGGCGCTTCGACGGCGCCGCGGCGGCATACGCAGGAGCCGCCGAAAACCGTGCGCGCGGGCGCAGTTTCGGATCCTGGGAACCGGAAGGCGGGACGAATTCCGCGGCGCCGTCGGGCAACGCCGGCGACCAGACGCAGTAAGCGTTTTCCATCCGGTCATTGCGGTAGATCGCGGCGCCCCAGGAATCGCCCGCGGCGGGCCGCGCCAAGCCGAACGCTCCGAAAGGAACGGCCAGTTCCGCCTGCCAGCCCGCGCCCGTGTAACGCACGGCGGCGCGGATGCCGTCGGGCGGCGCGAAATGGTAGGCGCCGCAGGTCAGATGGCCGTCGGGGACTTTGATGGCGGGACTGACTCGGCCGAGGATATTCACCGCGATGTCGAACGAGAGCTGATCCGGCGCGCCGGGATCGAGGTGAATCTCGACGCAGTCGTCGCGCCATACCTCCTCCGGGACCCGAGCCTCGGCGCGCGCATGACTGAGCCTGGGTTCCTCGCAAAAGATGGCGATGTATAGATAATCGTCGTCCCACAGCATCGCCGCGCGCGTGGCCTTCGGAGCTGGATCGCCCGTGCCGACGACGCGGAAGCGTCCGACCCAGTCCGCGCCGCGCCAGCAGGGACTCTCCAGCCACCCGTCCAGCGCCGGCGGCTCCGCGGCTCGCCGCGCGTCGTACACAGGCAGATCAAACGGCCCGATGCGGCGGCTGTCGCAACTGATGTCTATTTTTGGCATAGCGTCTATTCCCAATCGCGCGCATGACTATCTCACACCGTTCGGGCCGGTCCGCGTACTGATCCCGTCGGCATTCGGTTCGCATGGCAACCTCATCCGTTTGCTTCTTTTCCGATTTCCTGGTTCCCGGCGGCGGCCAGGTCGCCTGATCGGTGTCGCCGCTGCGGCT
>JAGYMT010000415.1 GCA_018400335.1 Kiritimatiellia bacterium
GAGTTGCATATGTTCTCAGAGACAAGGATCACGAGCGGGGACGCTCATGCAACGGGGGCCGCACGCGGTCCCTGACGCAAGACCGGGGAGTCCGGACATCTTGCACCTGATCGCAGAGAATTGCAGGTGCAGATTCTCTCTTGTGCCGCGTCGTCAAAGAATGTAGATTTATCGGATGCAGTCGAGTCTATAGGAGTCAATAATCAAAACGCCGCGAACCCTGGAAATGAGAAGGGTCGTGGAATGTAATACGCTTGACCCTGATTTCTGACTTCTGAATTCGGGATCGTGTATCATGGTTTCCCGTCATCGCATGGAGAAGATATGGCATCAACAATCACTGAAAAGATCATTTCCAGGGCGGCCGGCAAGGCCGAGGTGAAGCCGGGTGACAACGTGTGGGTGAACGTGGACGTCCTCCTGACCCACGACATCTGCGGGCCGGGCTCAATAGGGGTGTTCAAACGTGAGTTCGGCGCTTCTGCGAAAGTGTGGGACAGCCGGAAGATAGTCATCATTCCCGATCATTACATTTACACGAAGGATGAGAAGGCGCATCGTAATGTCGCCACTCTGAGGGAATTCGCGAAGGAACAGGGTCTGGACTATTTCTACGATGTGGGGACTCCCCGCTACAAGGGCGTTTGCCACGTCGCGCTTCCCGAGGAGGGGCACGCGCGGCCCGGCGAGGTGATATTCGGAACCGATTCCCACACCTGCACGCACGGAGCCGTGGGCGCGTTTGCCACGGGCATCGGCAACACGGATGCCGGCTTCATCATGGGCACGGGAAAGCTCCTGATCAAAACCCCGAGGACGATCACGTTCAATCTCGAAGGACGCCTGGCGGAGGGAGTGATGGCGAAGGATGTCATTCTCAAGATAATCGGAGACCTGGGCGTCGAGGGTGCGACCTATTGTGCAATGGATTTCCGAGGCGAAATGATCGCCTCCCTGAATATGGACGAGAGAATGACGATCTGCAACATGGCGATCGAGGCCGGCGCGAAGAACGGCATCATTGCGCCCGATGAGACCACGCTTGAATATGTCAGGAGCAGGACATCCGTTCCTTTTGAGCCGGTCTACAGCGATCCCGGTTGTCAGGTTTCGGAGGAATATTCCTACGGGCCGCATGATTTCGTGCCCTGCGTGGCGGAGCCGCACGCGCCTGACCGGTTCGCCCCGGCCCGTGAGCGCAGGTCGGTCCAGATTGACCGCGCCTATATAGGGTCCTGCACGGGCGGGAAGGTCACCGATTTCATCGCCGCCGCGCGCATCCTGAGTGGCAGGAAGGTCAAGGTGGATACGTTCCTTGTTCCGGCCACGCGGGAGGTCGAAGCCGCGCTCGATACGGAAAAGGTTGACGGCAGTAGCCTGAGAGAGATATTCGTTGCGGCCGGCTGTCTGGAAATAGCGCCACCCTCGTGCGCGGCCTGTCTGGGCGGACCGGAGGACACTTTCGGGCGCACGTCCGGAAACGAGGTGGTGGTGAGCACCACGAACCGTAATTTCATCGGGCGCATGGGTTCGAAGAAGTCGCAGATCTACCTGGCTTCGCCCATGACCGCCGCCGCCTCGGCTGTCGCCGGGCATATCGCGGATCCGCGGGATTGCGTATGAGGATTGAAAGGGATGTGCGCCGTTGCAAAGAATGAGACAGCATCACCGGACATCAGGAAACAGGTGTTGTCTCTTTGGGAGAGCAACCGGCTTCGTTGCGGCTGGTTCTTGCGTGAGGATTTTTGTCCGGAAACAGCTGACGACTTGGTCCGGTGTCTAACCCTGCTTCAGAAGCATGGTGATCGTAAGACTTATGTCATGGCCAGGAAATTGATGAAATGTCTTTAACGGAGTATCAGCGGGTTATCTGCAGGCTGCTTGCTGCGCAGCGCGTTAAGAGCGGAGAGCGCTACGTGGCAGGCGCAGCTGCTCTAAACGAGTTGCTCCTGTCCGCGCGGGTTTCCAATGATCTTGATCTCTTTCATGATACCCGTGAAGCCGTGCTGGCCTCATGGGATGAGGATCGCAGAGGATTGGAGCTGGCTGGCCACAAGGTTGTCCTGATACGGGAATTTCCCGCATTCGTGGAGGCGGAGGTGTCCGACGGCAGGAATAGCGTTGTGTTGCAATGGGTTCATGACAGTGCTTTCCGTTTCTTTCCCCTTGTCGAGCATCCGGATTTCGGGTTGACTTTGCATCCTTTTGACTTGGCGACCAGCAAGGTTCTTGCCCTGATCGGGCGGGCGGAGGTCAGGGATTAGGTGGATATTATCCATTGTCATGACCGGTTGCAGCCTTTTAGCCTTCTCGTGTGGGCGGCGTGCGGCAAGGATCCCGGGTTGAGTCCTCTTTTCATACTGGAGCAGGCCGGTCGCTCGTCTCATTACACGAAGGAGGATTTCGAGACGCTCGCTTTTGAAGGCGAGGCGCAGCGATTCTAATTATGACCGC
>JAGYMT010000416.1 GCA_018400335.1 Kiritimatiellia bacterium
TTTGCCCGCCGCTCATACGAGCCTTCCGTTGATGAGCAGGGGCATGTGGAGATTCTGATCGAGGATATCTACGAGGGCGCGCGGGAGAGCGCGCGGCAGGCGGTCGCGGAAAGCGGCGCGCGCATAATCGCAATGTCCGTATCGTCGCAGGGCGAGACCTTTGTGTCGCTCGACGGACAGGATCGTCCTCTTCACAAGGCGATCATCTGGTATGATAGCCGCGCCCGTGCCCAGTCGGAGCGTTTGAAGGAACTCTACTTGGCCGCGGCAACGGATGGCGCTGATAAAGCTCCGCATTTCGATCCGATGTGCAGCGGCCCAAAGATAGTGTGGCTCAAGGATCATTTTCCGGAGAAGATGAAAAGGGCGAGGCGCTATCTTCTGCTGCCCGACTACATAGCATACCGGCTCACCGGTCGGGCCGTGACCGATTCCAACACGGCGGCCTCGACATCCCTGTACGCCGAGGGCGCCGGGGATTTCAACAAGACTGCTCTTGCAGTGGCGGGAATAACGCGCGAGCAGATGGCGGATGTGCTGCATCCCGGTGATCCCGCCGAACGTGTTCTGCCCGTTATGGCGGCGGAGTGGGGGCTCGACCCTGACGTTCTGTTTGTGGCAGGCACCAATGACCAGTATGCGGGCGCGCTGGGCGCCGGCAATTGCCGCCCCGGTATTCTCTCGGAGACCACGGGGACCTGTCTCGCCCTGGTGACGCTGGCCGAACGGCTGCCCAGCCCCATGCCGTCCGGACTGCTCGGCGGCCGCTTTCCGATTCCCGAATTCAAGTTCGCGCTCGCCTATTCCAAGACGGCCGGCGTGGTGCTTGACTGGTTTCTGCGCGAATGCTGCAAGGGATCCGGCATCAAGGAGCTGAACGATGAGGCCGCGAAATCGCCCATCGGCTGCCGCGGCCTGACCATGCTTCCGCATTTTGAGGGCATGATATCGCCCGAGCCCGACCCGGACGCGCGCGGCGCGTTCGTTCACCTCACCTTGCGGCACACTCGCGGCGACATGTACAGGGCCATCCTCGAAGCGCTTTCCTTCTCGCTTCGGGAGAATATCGAGTTTCTTGATCGGAACGGGCTGGGTCCGGAAATAGTGCGCTCCATCGGGGGCGGCGCGAAAAACGAGATGTGGCTCCAGATGAAGGCGGATGTCACCGGCATGACGATCGAAAAACCGGCGGTGACCGAGGCGGCGGTGCTTGGCGCCGCCATGCTCGCCGCGTGCGGCCACGGCGATTTTCATTCACTGGCGGAATCCAGCGCTGCGCTATACCACAGGCAGCGTGTTTTTGAGCCCGATCCGGCCGCATGCGAGGCCTACGCCGAGCCCTTTGCCCAGTATGTGCGGCTGAGAAGAGGGTTGCCCGGTTTGTAGGAAAAACGCCATGAGCGTGACAACGACACAAGACCATGAAGGATTGCCATTCAAGATCAATCTGGACAGCCTGCTTGGGCAGCACGACATGGTCTGGAGCGATGGGCTGCCGGACGATTGGCGGCTTGGCGCGCCGCTGGGGAACGGAGATATCGGAGTTGTGGTTCACGGCACGGATAACCGGCTTTCGTTCACTCTTGGTAAAACCGATGTCTGGCAGCGCATTGCCAACGAGCGGGACTTCCTGCCGGGCAGAAATTTTGCGGAACTGCGCCGAACCTATCTGGACAACGACAAGGAGTCATATGATCGGCTGGTGGAAGAGTTCGCGGCCGGCCAGCCGCAATATGGCGGCGGACTCCCGCATCTGACCACTTGCGGAACGGTGCATCTCCAGGGGGGTGTTCGAAAAATCCGGAGCGGCGCGCCTGAGTCTGCTCGACGGAACGCTCGTTATCACAACTGCTTCATGCCGCGTGGAAGCTTTTGTCTCCCGCGAATTCGGGGTCCTGGTCGTGACCGTCATTCCGGCGGGCGCAATCGTCCCGGCAAATATCGGCTGGCGCTATGAAAGGGCGGACGACGGCGGACAGCCGGTGCGGGAGGTAAAGCCGGACGACCATATCTCCATTGCCGTCAAGGACCTCGGCAATGACGATTCTTTCGCCGTGGGAGTCATGAGTCCGCCTTCCGCGGATACGGAGGCGATAAGATTCCTGCTGACCGTGGCGAGCAAGCGCGAAGCCGGGGACGTAACCGGCCTTTGCCGTGAACGCCTTGCCCGAGCCGCGTCCGCTCCCGCGCAACAGGTTGTCGAGAATCATCGCGACTGGTGGCGAAAGTATTGGATGCGCGGCCTTGCCGCGGTCGGCGACCGCAGTGTGGAGAAGTGGTATTACAGATCTCTTTACCTGTGCGGGTCCATGTTGGAGCCAGGCAAGCAGTCGCCGGGATTGCAGGGCGCATGGATCGGCGAGCTTCAGCCGCCGTGGAATGCGGACTATCATGCCAATGTGAATATTCAGGCGGTCTATTGGGGGCTGATGACCAATAAC
>JAGYMT010000417.1 GCA_018400335.1 Kiritimatiellia bacterium
TAATCCCGGAAGCGCCAAATTCCAGGTAGGACCGCCCCGACCGCACGGAGAGTTGGGGCCTGTGCGGCCGTCAAATTCCAAACGACTGGAGTGTTGCCAATGAAGACATCAGTATCACTATTATGCCCGGCGATTCTGATGACCATCCTCCTCTTCCCGTATGATTCACCTGGAGACGACGGGCCCGCAATCCCGAGCATCCAGCTCGGCGAGATCCTCGTCTCTGCTTCGCGCGGCGCGGAGGAGAGCGCGATCCGAAGCGTGGATGCCGAACTCATGGAAGATCGCGATTGCAGGAACATCGCGGACGCCGCCACGCTGCTCCCGGAAGCCGCAATGGCGCGAGCAGGGACGCGCAATGAGAAAACAATACGTTTGCGCGGGTTCGACAATCGCCAGGTTCCGCTTTTTATTGACGGCATACCGGTATACCTTCCCTACGACGGAATGGTGGACCCGGGCCGCTTCGGGACGTTCGATCTGGCCGGGCTCAGCGTTGCGCGCGGATTCAGTCCTGTTATATACGGACCCAACACGCTCGGCGGCGCCCTCAACGCCGTCAGCCGGCGTCCATCCGATCCGCGCGAGGTGTACGCGCGGGCCGGCGCCTTCAGCGGAGATGGGATTGACAGTGGAATCCGCGCCGCCCTGCTTGGACCTCGCGGCTACCTGCAGGCGGGGGCCGGCTACCGGAGCCGCAAGTTCTACCGCGTTTCGGAGGACTACACCCCGACGGGAGCTGAAGACGGTGGACGCAGGGAGAACTCCGACGAGCGCGACCTCCGGCTCTGGTTCAAGGGCGCGTGGACGCCAGGCGAAGGAGATGAATATATGCTGGGATTCATGCGGATCGACAGTGAGAAGGGCGTCCCGCCCTATGGCGGCACGGATCCCCGGATACAGCCCCGGTTCTGGCGCTACAGCGAGTGGACGAAGAACAGCATCTATTTCATCGGACACAAGGAATTCGGCCCCGATATATACGTCAAGCCGCGCCTCTATTATGACACCTACGCGAACGCACTCGATTCCTACGACGACTCGACCTATACCACCCAGTCCAAGCGCTATGCCTTTCGCAGCATCTACGACGATTACACTTTCGGTGGATCGCTGGAAGCGGGCGGACAGGTGGGAGAAGTCCACGCGCCGCGAGTCGCAGCGCACTACAAACAGGACGTTCATCGCGAGCACTACGAGGGTGATCCTCAATCCAGATTCAGCGATGCCACGTGGACACTTGCGCTGGAGGACAGCATAAGACTGGGCCGGAACTGGACGCTTGTCGTCGGCGCCGGGTGGGACCGCCGCGCCAGCCTCGATGCCGAAGACAGGTCAGGCCCGGAGCCCGTGAATTACGAAGATAACGCAAACGAAATGATCAATCCTCAGTGCGGCCTGTTCTACAGCCCGGAAATAGGCACATTTCGCGCTACGGCCGCGGGCAAGTCGCGGTTCCCAACGATGAAGGACCGCTATTCCTACCGACGCGGCACTGCCATCCCAAACCCCGAACTGCGCCCTGAGAAGGCCGTTCATTATGAAATCGGCTATGTCGGCAGGCCGGAGCGGGATCTCGAATTGAATCTCTCCGTCTTCTACAGCCGCCTGCGCGACGCCATCCAGCAGGAGGACAACGTGGAATATGACAGCGAGACCGAAACGTGGCTGAGTCAGTACCGCAACATCGGCAAGGCCGAGCACCGCGGACTCGAGGCCGGACTCTCTTTCAGGCTCATGCCCGAAATCAAGGCCGGGATTGACTACGCGCTTCTACAGGTAAGGAACATCTCACGGCCTGACCTCATGCCGACCGACGCGCCCGAGCACCGGATTCTCTCCTATGTAGAGATAAGGCTGGCGGAAAGGCTGCTTCTGCTGCCTAACGTGGAATATAACTCCTCGCGCTACTCGTCGAGCGACGGGGTGAAGGTGCAGGGCTTCTGGCTTTTCAACATGGACATCAAGCTCGATCTCCCCCGCGGCTTCACGATGTCGGCCGGCATACATAACATTTTCGACACCAACTATGAATTGAGCGAAGGCTACCCGGAGGAAGGCCGTAATTGCTATGCCGATCTTGCATACCGATTCTAATTAAAATTTTCGCGTACGAAAATTTTAATTTGATAAGCGGCTAATGGCTTCGCCAACCCTCCCCCCTGCCTGCGCCGCGTGCCTTGGCGCGGCAGGCAGGCCTTGCCCTCTCCCAGGGGGAGAGGGCGATCAAGGGAGGCGCTTCCGGGTTTGGCGTGGGATATTCCGTTGATGAATGACGCTATGAGTGTCAGCGAGAAGGACTCGCATGAACGGGCCGGGTAAGCGGGCCGGGTAAGAGTGGCGGTCGAGGATGAGTTCGAGGCTCCATGGAAGTGTAGGGGCGGTGCAAGCTCACACACGCTGACACCGGACAAATGAAAATTCTTTTGCTTGTGTTT
>JAGYMT010000418.1 GCA_018400335.1 Kiritimatiellia bacterium
ATGACGCGCTATGCGTCTTCACTTGTTCGGTTGGAAATTCCTTGCCGCGCCAAGGCGTAGCCTATGGCGAAGACTGGTTGGATATTGAGTGTTGATCTCGAATGTGCGTTTTTAGCTTAACACCTATGGCCACGGCCCCCGACCGAACACCAATATCCAACCAGCCCCGACTCTCGTTGAGGTCGGGGCTACGGTCTGGCGCGGCAAGGAACTCCCAATATCCATCGGATTACTTGGATATTGCACATTAAGTTCACAGGAGCAGCGGCGAAAGGCATTCCCTCAGTTCAGCGTCAAGATCGCGCCTCTCGTAGCACTCAATTCTTCTGCGCTGTTCAAGGATTACGGCGTCCCTCAATTCCCTGTTGCCGGCCAACATACCCATCATTTCCGCCACCAGATCGAAGCGCTTCTCGCGGAACAGGACCCCGGCGCCGGCCATGGTTTCAGGAACAGCCGCGGCAGCGTAGGCGAGGACCGGCACCCCGTGCGTCATGCTTTCAATCAGGGGAATACAGAACCCCTCGTGTTCACTCATGCAGAGAAAGAGGTCCGCGGCCCCGTAGTACGCGGACAGCTCCCGCTGGGAAACGGCGCCCGTGAAGAGCACATCACGGAGTTCCATGCCCTGCGCGTGGGCAATGAGAAGCGCGTGGTAACGCTCCATGCCCGCGAAGGAGCCTGCATGAATAAAGCGGGAGTCGCGCTCAACCGTCCTCTGGAAACAGCAGAACGCGCTGAGAGCGTCCTCTATCCGCTTGTTCGGTGCGCAGCGTCCGACAAACAGCACGTTGATCTTGCCGTCGCGCAGGGCATTCAGGGTGCCGCGGTCGGGCTTTGTCCTGATCACGGAGAAGTCGAGGAACAGCGGAAGTACCCTCGCATCGCCGTACCCCATGTTCTTCAATTCGCCCGCGTTGTAACGGCTGTCCGCCATTAAGCAGGATGCGCTGCCGACGAGGGCGCGAACCTGTTCCCTGCCCCATTCGAGCCTTCGCGCGATCTCCTCATGAACGCCTCTCAGGTATTCGGGCGGAGTGATGTTGTGATAGAGGATAGCCTTACGACAGGACAGCTCTGCAAAAAGCTCGTTCACCACCGAACCAATGGACAGGTGGAGCAGAACAATATCATCCTTGTCCGCAACACCGCCTGCCTCCCGGACATCCCGGACATCGTTCCGCAGCTCCGGAAGGATGCGATGACGCTCGCAGAATATTTCGGACTCGTATCCCCACGACCTGAACGCCGCGCGCATGACAAGCGCCTCGTTGCTGATGGCGTCACAGCGTGAGAATCCGGCTACGAACTGGTGAATGGCTCTCGGCATCTTCCTGCTCCAACCCTGCTTTGAGGACGTGTGGACGCACAAGTTCTTCCACGAAGCGACTTATTTTGCGCGCACCAATGACCTGGCGCAGGCCAGCGTAGACATCTTCATCAATCGTAAGAGTCAATTTCTTTTGCATCACACACCGCCTTTCTTGGTCTCTGTGCGTATACTACACGTGTACGGCGCTGGGCGTCAAGCTCTAACGCTCATGTTCTCCGGCGACCAACGTCACAGGTCAGGCGCGCTGCCAAGCGTCGCCTGCATTCGTCTTGTGGGACGACTTCGACGTGATCAGACGGTCACGGTCAGCGACGAGTCCAGTTTCAAGATTTATACAGTCCCGGTAACAAGCCGTATCCTCGAACGTATCGCTCGTTCGCTCAAGCCATTCGTTCAGCATCTTCTCCAGCTCGGGTGGGACGGCGGCGCTGGATCTGTTTTCTACCAGGTTCTGCAATTGGTAGGGGTCTGCCTCGTTGTCATACAGCATCCATGGACCGCAGCGATCTCGGACATAAGTATGAGTGCGAGTGCGGATGCCCCGGTAGGCCCGTTTGAATCCTCGCGGAGAACCCTTGGCGATCTCCGCAGTCCGTCCAGCGTTTGCCCCAGGAGACCGCATTGCAGGGCCACAGGATGAGCGCGCTTCATCCTTTAACATTTTTCCGATAGAGGGCATATCCGGTGGCAACATTGAGTTGTTTGTTAGCGTTGTATGGCTGAGGGGATATCGTCCCGTTAGCAGGCAGGCCCGGGCCGGTGTGCACACGGGACTATTCGAAAGCGCACAATCCATGGACGCGCCCTCTCGCGCGAATGCGTCTAAGGCGGGCTTCGCCCGCAACCCGGAGGTCAGAGGACAGAAGTCAGAGGTCAGCCAGAATTTCCCTCCTGACCTCTGTCCTCCGACCTCTGACCTCTGACCTCTCCGTTGGCATGCGCGAAAACCGATGCCTTGACTCTTCTCGTTTTTTATGGCAGAAACACGGAATTAAGGCACTAATCGGGGAGTCTTGATCTGTTCGTTTCCGGCGCACCCCATGGCCATGTACCGCATCTGATCCACCAGCACGACCAGCGGGTTGCCTTGT
>JAGYMT010000419.1 GCA_018400335.1 Kiritimatiellia bacterium
GCTTTCCAGGCCGCCATATTGACGGACCAGCTTGCAGGCCTTGAACAATTGATTGCGAAATACGAAGCTTCTGCGGCGGCAATCCGCAAGAGGCTCGCGGACGCGGCAGCTGTGCGCATCCAGGCGAGGGGTAAAGAGGCTTCGCCGCAGGGTTATTACGGACTCATCTTAATCTTCGATCGCGGCGATGCGGCGAAGGTACCGGTCGCGCGCCTGCAACAGGCCATCCGCGCCGAGGGTCTGCCGTGCGGCGGAACCTACGGGCCCGTGTACCGCCACATGCTCTATAATTCGGCACCCGGCAGCTATCGTATTGCCGGCGGAGAAACCTGCCCCGTGAGTGACGGAGCCGGCACCAGGCACGCCGTGTCCCTGCCGCACCAGTGGCTGGCTTCCGACGAAAGCACGATCAAGGCGATCGGCGAAATCATCGCCAAGGTGGCGGACAATGCCGCCGCGCTCATCGAGCAGTAGCGAAGGATCGCAAAGATGGAAATCGGATTCGCAAAGACTGATATCACGCCGCGAGTCGGCGTTGAGCTGTGCGGCTTCGGTCCATTCCTGGCCCGCCACTCCACCGGGGTTCACGACCGGCTCTGGGCTCGCGCCATGGCTGTCCGAGCGGGCGGGCGCCGGGCAGTGGTGATAGCCTGCGACCTCATCGGAATCAGACTGGACACCACGCGTAAGGTGCGGGAACTGCTGGCCCGCGATTTCGGGATGGCGCCTGACGAGGTGATGATCTGCTGCTCCCACACGCACAGCGGCCCGGCGACGGGCGCCTACATCGGCTGGGGCGAGAGCGATCCACCCTACCTCGAAACCCTGCCCTTCCGGATCGCGCACGCGGCCGGCGAAGCGCTGCGGCGGCTGCAACCGGCAAACCTCCTCCACGCGGAATCGCCATGCGAGGGGATAGGAATCAACCGCGAGTACGAACAGTTCTGGGCGCCCTACGATGAGGCCATGAAGGCCGAATGGAGGCCGACCAAGCCAGAACTAACCGACACCTCCTGCCACGTTCTCACAGCCCGCTCAGATGATGGACAGCTCCTGGGATTCGTCGCCTCCTTCGGATGCCACCCGGTGGTATGCTGCAGCCAATGCCGCGTGATCCACGGCGACTACCCCGGGGTCGCCCTCAATGCCATCGAGCAGGACCACCCCGGCGCGGTGGGTCTTTTCCTTCAGGGCGCGCAGGGGGACATAAATACCGCCATCGGCGGACGCTCCGAGCCCGAGAGTCTGATTGCGCTCGACGAGATTGCCGACCGCTTCGCGCAGGCGGTGCGCGCCGGGATCACCGCCGGGCAGGCCATCGAGGTTGACCATGTCGCGACTTGCCGGAGGGCAACCGCCTTCAGCCGCAAGGACTGGGACGAAGCAGAGCTGAAGCGAAGGCTCGCTGAGTGCGAGACGAAGATCGCCGCGCCGGGCGAGAGCGGGATGCCGAACGACTCGGATCACGAAAGGCGCATGCAGATCGTCTACGCGCTTGCCCTGCGCGGATTGATCGACCGCGATAGCGCGGCGCGCAAGCCGGCATCAGAGGTCCATGGATTGCGGATGGGCCCGATCGCCATCCTGGGCAGCCCTTTCGAGACATTCCGCGCGATCAGGAACGACGTCTGCGCCGGGGCCGTCGCGCCCATCCCGCTGGTGGTCAGCTTCGTCAATGATTCAACCGGGTATGCGGTTGACTCCGCCTGCGCCGCGCGAGGCGGATACGCGGCGGACATGGTCCCGCTGATTTGCGGGGAGCTGCCATTCGCGGATATCCACGCCGAGCTGGTGCGAGAGCTGATCGCGCTCGACACATCGCTGGCCGACCGGCAATCCTGAACGATATGGAGATTGCGACGACAGCCCGTCGAAATCATATATACCGGATCATCGCCATGACGATTCTGAAAGGTTCAATCTCTGTTTCGGACTCAGGCCCGGCGAAGAGCTCTACCATCGTCCCGATGATTCCGATTGCATCCGCAACCTTCTATCCGAACCGCAACACGCAAAGATCAGCGCGGAACTCAAGGCTAGCCAGCTTCGCTGAAAGTGTTCTGTGTTCAGTCCGGCCTCTGATGGCGCGCCATCAGATTTTTCAGAGCATCTGAATATATCAGCGGACGGGAACACGCCGGCCCGCCCGATGGAAGGTCGCCCCGATCTTGCATCGGGGTGCGCGTCGGTTCCTGAAGGCGCCGCCGGAGGCGTCGCCGCCACCTTAAGACAGAAGACTCAAAAGGTGGTGGCGCGATCCCTGTCCGCCCGTGGTGGATCCGAGCGCGCCGTTTCCGGACTCGGACGGCATTCTGCCGATCGTTCTTGATCGTTTCGTGTATTCAGAAACATGTTATCAACGTCGAAATCAATTGTTTGGCTCATCATGCCTTTGGCTTGATAAATTTACTCAAACAAA
>JAGYMT010000042.1 GCA_018400335.1 Kiritimatiellia bacterium
GAGACATTCCTGTCGGCTCACCAAGTCTCGTGACATGGGGCGTTTTCCTTTGACGGGCGCATCCACTTCGATATGGCGTCTTCTATGTGTCTTGTTTCTCATTTCTCTCATCCGCAGCCTGCTTCTGCCGTCGAGAAGCTGCTAAATGACTTATGCCAAGTGTCTTGATCATTCTTATAAATTTCATGTCATAATCTTTCAACAAGACTTCAATACATTCGCCGAGAGAATAGGAAAGAGCAAATAGAATTAATGTCGGTATGTACCACAAAAAAGCAGCGTCACGTTTAGGATAGAGCACTCCGGCTCGCTTTAGCCTCATTTCCGCCCTTCCCCATAAATAAATTTGCCTAACCTGTCGCGCAAATTCATGCGGCTCATGGATAACAAATACGCCTGGATCATAGAATATCTTCCACCCACTCTGGACAACTTGATAAGACATTATCATCTCTTCGCCATGGGATGGAAAAGCTTTAGGTGTAATACCTGTGGCCTCAAGAGCTGCTCGCCGAAATGCCATATTGGCTCCAATTATATCATACCATTCTACGTATCCAGCCTGACATGGATAGTAACGGCGTCGAGAATACTGTGACGATGCCATTGCGAGTTGAGCAGTTCGCTTCCAGAGCGTAGGACTTGTTGAAAGGAGAGAAGGCCCGGTGAGTATTCCTGTCGCTGCATCAGTAAAAGCGCACCGTATGCCGGAAATCCAGTTTAGTGATGGAAGAGCATCGTCGTCAATGAAGGCGAGCACATCGCAAGATGAGTTTTCCAGAGCCAATTTACGCTTGTATGATTGATAATGTGAATGCGCGTATAGCAATCTAATTCTTGGGTCACCGTAGAACTCATTCTTTGGGAAAGAACGTCCTTGCGTTCCGACAATCAGAATCTCATCACAATCGGTGATGGTCAGGCTCTTCAATAGAGGTTGCAAGTTCTGTCTCATGCCCGTGCAAACGGCTACTGTGACTGAAGTCATTTCGTGATCTCCTCTCCGTAAATCCTTCCCCCCACGGTTGCGCCGGCAATCTCGTGCCAGTCGCGCACCTTTCGGATGCGGAGGTTATAAGCATGAATTTCCTCCAGCGCCTTGCAGTCAACACCGACTTCCCTGCAACGACCTATGATCGCGCCGAGGTCCTTCGGGAAGCACTTGCCGCCGAACCCGCGCTCCGTTGTCACATCCAGGTGGCTGCTTCCAATGCGTTTGTCCAGGGCAACAGCCTTCTTGATGTCGTCATAATTAACTCCGTTAGCCTCACAGAGATCGTAAAAGATGTTCGATATGGCCACCTTTGACGCCAACATGATGTTTGCCTGATACTTGACGATCTCCGCGGCCACGGTGCTCATCCGGACGATGGTGGCGGATGCGAAAGACGTGCGGTAGAGGTCAATGAGCTTCTGGGCAACCCAGTCATTATCGGCGCCTATCACGATGCGGTCGGGGTTTACGAAATCCTGCAGATAGTTGGCCTCGGTGAGGAACTCCGGGTTCATCGCGAAGGGAACTTCCGGATACGTCTCGGCATAGCGGCGGGTCGTGCCCGGAACCACGGTGGATTTCACGACGACCACCTTGCCCAGACGCGCTATTACCGGGCATATTTCAGCCATCACCTCGTCGAATATCGAAAGATCAATTTCAAGCTTGCCCTCATCGTATGGAGTGGGAAGGCACACGAATAATATCTCGCTATCTGAAAGGACATCCTGGAGCTTATGCATATCCTTGTACCTGTCGTAGATCAGTGCTGTGTGCTTCGGCTCGAACCCGTGCTCCCTGTCGTGATCCACGAATCCGTATTCAACCGAGCGCCCCACGAAACCGTATCCTATGATTCCTATTGTGCTCATGCAGCTGTTTCCTTTCTTCATTGTCGTCCCATAGGGACGGGAATGTTGGAATGATGGAATACTGGAATAATGGAATGTTGGAATAGTGGAATAGTGGAATTTTCGGGATGGTTCATTTCAAGATAACACATTTCTTGGGCAAATTGAAAGTGGAACAGGCATTCTTGCCTGTGTAATATCTTGTTATTCCGACATTAAGCACACAGACAGGAATGTCTGTGTCACCTTGTATCCCAACCCCATCCGCATTATTCCATTATTCCATCATTCCATCACTCCAATCTTCCATGGGATGCTACTGTCCTTTCCTGTTTTATTGATGTCACATCAGCGCGGTGTTGAGCGTCATGATCGGCAGCAGGATCGAGAGAACGATGAGAAGCACAAACGCGCTGACGGCTACGATGAGCGCCGGCTCAAGCAGCGCCATGAGCCTGGCTATAAAATGCTCCCACCGCTGCTGCAGGCGTTCGCCGGCGCTATCCATGACCTCGGCAAGCCGTCCGCCCGCTTCCCCAACCTGCGCCCAGTGGGCGAGAACGCCCGAGAGCGGCGGCATCCGCCTGAGCGCATCGGCGAGAGACGAGCCGTGCTTAACGGCCTCCGACTCCCTCGCAGCCATCTCGTTGACCCATCGGCTGCCTGTTGCTTTTCCCGCCAGCTTTATGCCCTCGATCAGCGGGATATCGGCGGTCTGCAGCAGGGCGAGAGTGCGGGCGAAGCGCAGGTTGACAAGCATGATTCGAGCCTTGCCCATGATCGGAAGGCTGAAGCTCAAGCGATCAGCCCTGAGCCGGAGCGCGGGGTCACCGGAAACGCGGCGCCACGCGATGACAGCCAAGGCGGCGGCGACGGCCAGAACGGGCAGTCCCCATTTCGTCAGGGCTGCGCCCAACCCTATCATCAACCGGGTGAGGAGCGGGAGCTGGAGAGCGGCTTCCTCCCGAAGCAGCTCCCCGATCGCCGGAACGGCGAATCCCAGCAGCCCCGTTGCGATTCCAATTGCGATTACAACAACGAGGGCGGGGTAGATCAGCGCGGTGATAACCGAGTCGCGAAGGCGGCCCTGTTCGGACAGGAATCCGGAGAGCCTCTCCAGCGCGGCATCCAGAGAGCCCGCCCGCTCGGCTGCACCGATTGCAGCCTTCTCGAATTCGCCGATCGCGGCGCTTGCCTGCGACAGGGCATCCGCCAGGGATGAGCCCTCCTTTATCCTGTCCCTCACTCCTGCCACGATGGAGCGCGCGGCTCCCGCCTCGGACGACTGAATAAGGACATCGAGCGCCTTCGCCAGGGGTAGTCCGGCCTTCAGCAAAGAGTGCAGCTCCTGATAGAAAACAGCACGCCGTTCAATGGGGAATCGGCGCGTAGGCCATACAGCCCATCTTCGTCGCTCCTGCCCGGCAGGAATAACGAGTTCGGGAAGAATACCCCTCTCGATCAGCCTCTCTCGCGCCTGTTTCGTGTCCAGCGCCTCGACCAGGCCGCTGCAACTCCTGCCCAGTGAATCAAATCCTCTGTAGTCAAACGATATCATCTTTCCGCCGGTCCTTATCGTGCGAGTGCTTCCAATTCTCCGTATCCGCAATATTAAGCGGATATGGCGGCGATTGGCAATCTGTATTTATGTGCGATTTTATTTGCAAAAAAAACTCGACCGACTATACTTAAGGCTCATTTATTTTATTGTTCTCAAGTTCGAGGTGTTGACAGTCAATGAAGGAACCATCGAGAAATAGTCCCGGATCCGAGACGGAGCCAGACCAGGTTGAAAAGCCCGCCTCCGGCGTCGGCGAGAAATACGATGCCACCAGTATTTCCGTGATGGAGGGGATGGAGGCCGTGAGGCTCCGCCCGGCGATGTACATTGGCGACACTTCCGTGCGGGGTCTTCACCACTGCGTATTCGAGGTCGTGGATAACAGCATTGATGAGGCCATCGGAGGACACTGCACTTCAATCCACGTGGAGCTGAATCTGGACGGATCCGTGAGCGTGACCGATAACGGGCGCGGGATCCCGGTCGACATGCACGCCACCGAAAAGAAGCCGGCGCTGGAAGTGGTGATGACCACGCTTCATGCCGGGGGTAAGTTCGACCACAGGAATTACAAGGTGTCCGGCGGCCTGCACGGCGTGGGCGTGTCGTGCGTGAACGCCTTGAGCGAATCGCTGGAGGTCGAGGTGCGCCGGAACGGGACCGTGTACCGTCAGCGCTACGAGCGAGGACATTCCGTCTCGCCGCTGGAAGAGATCGGCAAAAGCAAGGGGATGGGGACAAAGGTTACTTTCCTGCCCGACGCCGGCATTTTCTCCACAACCAAGTTCGAGTGGGATATCCTCGCCAATCGCCTGCGGGAGCTCGCGTTTCTCAATCGGGGCGTGGAGATCCGCTTCACGCAGGAGGACCCGCCTCGCGACGAGATCTTCAAGTTCGAGGGCGGAATAGTGGAGTTCGTGCAGCACCTGAACCGTAACAAGACGGCCATACATCCCAAGGTGGTTTTTTTTACGAAGGAGAAGGACGGTGTTTTTGTCGAAATCGCGCTCCAATATACCGACGCATACACGGAGAGCGTCAGCAGCTACGTTAACAATATCAACACCATCGAGGGCGGAACGCACCTCAGCGGTTTTCGCTCGGCGCTGACCAGGACCATCAACAGCTATGCGAAGGCCAATAAGCTGGTCAAGGAAGACGGCGAGTCCGTCTCCGGCGATGACGTGCGCGAGGGGCTGACGGCGGTCATCAGCGCCAAGGTTCCCGATCCGCAGTTCGAGGGGCAGACGAAGACCAAGCTTGGTAACAGCGAGGTGCAGGGAATCGTCGAGTCCATCGTGAACGACGAACTGGCCCAGTTTTTCGAAGAGAACCCGCCGGTGGCCCGCAAGGTCGTTGAGAAGGCGAAAGTCGCGGCCCAGGCCCGCCTCGCGGCGCGCAAGGCGCGCGACCTCACTCGGCGAAAGGGCGCTCTCGACAGCGCCTCGCTGCCCGGCAAGCTGGCCGACTGCTCCGAGCGCGACCCGTCCCTGTGCGAGCTGTACCTCGTGGAGGGCGATAGCGCCGGCGGCTCCGCGAAGCAGGGCCGCAACAGGGAATTCCAGGCCATCCTCCCGCTTCGGGGTAAAGTGCTCAACGTTGAGAAGGCCCGGCTGGACAAAATCCTCAACAACAATGAGATCAGGACCCTTATCACCGCGATAGGCGCCGGCATCGGGCAGGATGAGTTCGATATTTCGAAGGTACGTTACCATAAGATCATCATCATGACTGATGCCGATGTTGACGGCGCTCACATTCGAACGCTGCTGCTGACCTTTCTGTACAGGCAGATGCCTCAATTGATAGAATCCGGCTACGTCTACCTCGCGCAGCCCCCTCTTTTCAAGGTCGCAGCCAGGAAGCGCGAGGAATACGTGGACTCCGAGGAACAGCTGGCCAGGAAGTTGATTGAGCTCGGGGCGGAGAATCTGAAGGCGGAGGTAATTAAGACCGGAGAGACGTACACGGGCAGGTCGCTTTCGGAGATACTGGATATGCTTTCCGAGCTCGACAGGGCGGCATCGGGGCTCAAACGCCGCGGAATTGATTTTCAGGAATACATTCTGAAACGCAATCCGGAAACGGGCAGGTTCCCCAAATGGCGGGCCGAGGTGGTGGATGAAAACCAGGTCGAGAACTATTACGCGTACGGCGATGAAGAGCTCAAGGCGCTCTGCTCCGAGATTGAGAAGAATGCGGGCCGCCAGCTTCCCATTCTCGCGGATGACGGGGATAACGGGGACGCCGGCGCATCCGGCATTCGCCGAAAGGAAATCTTCTCGGTCGGCAAGATTGACAAGCTGGTTGCCGCGCTCGAGAAAAAGGGCTGCTGGTCCGATCAATACGAATCGGGCGAAGAGCCGCTGTTCAAGCTCTCTGACTCCACGGACAGTATCAGGACGGCGAGCTCGTTGCGCGGTTTGTTTGTCGCCGCGCTGGAGGCAGGACGGAAGGGGTTGAGTATCCAGCGTTACAAGGGGCTGGGCGAAATGAATCCGGATCAGCTTTATGAAACCACAATGAACCCCGATAAGCGGAAGCTTCTGCAGGTTGTCCTCGAAAGCGCGTCGGAGGCGGACAGGATATTTGACCTACTCATGGGCGTTCAGGTGGAACCCAGGCGCGAGTTTATTCAGGAAAATGCCTTGAATGTCCGCAACCTGGACATCTGAGGGAGAACGTAAGTATTAAACCATCCGAAGCGAAGAGGACAGGATAACATGATTTCCGGAATAGATTTACTTGGAAAAGCATTTCACCAGAATGGTGAATTGCTTTTCCAAGGTATCATGTTGATCTCAGATGGATCGAATCCTGTAATCCTGTCAAAAAGTCTTCTTCAGTTGGCTAAATAGATACCGGGAAACAGGCGGGCTGACACATGTATGCGCAGAATGAAAAGATAGAGCGTCTCAACATCGAAGACGAGATGCAGCGCTCGTATATTGACTATTCAATGAGCGTTATAATCGGCCGCGCGCTTCCGGACGTGCGCGACGGCATGAAGCCCGGCGCGCGCCGCATCCTCTTCGCAATGCGCCAGCTCGGCATGTTCCACAACAGGCCCTACAAGAAGTCCGCTTATGTCGTCGGTGAGGTGCTGGGTAAGTATCATCCGCACGGGGATTCGGCGGTCTACGACACGCTTGTCCGCATGGCGCAGCCGTTTTCGCTTCGCTACATGCTTATTGACGGGCAGGGCAACTTCGGAAGCATAGACGGCGACAACGCCGCCGCCTACAGGTACACCGAGGTTCGGCTGCGTCAGATAGCCGGCGAGATGCTCGCGGATATTGATAAGAACACCGTTGAAATGGTTAAGAATTATAACGGTGAGCTGGATGAGCCCTCGGTGCTTCCCGCGCGCCTCCCGAACCTTCTCCTCAACGGGTCCACGGGCATCGCGGTCGGCATGGCGACCAATATCCCGCCGCATAACCTCGGCGAGATCGTTGATGCCGTCATCGAGCTTATCGACAGGCCTGAAGCCACGGTGGACGACCTCGTGAAACACGTCAAGGGTCCGGATTTTCCGACCGGCGCGATGATCTGCGGCACAAGCGGCATATCCAGCATGTACAGGACCGGCAGGGGCCAGATGCGGGTCAGGGGCAAGGCGGGTATCGAGGAAGGCAAGCAGGGTAAGCAGTGTATCATCATTTCCGAGATTCCTTATGTAGTGAACAAGGCCTCGCTGATCTCGCACATGGCAGAGCTGGTGCAGAACAAGTCCATGGAAGGGATCGGCGACATCCGGGACGAGTCCGACAAGAACGGCATACGGATAGTGGTGGAGCTCAAGCGCGGCGTCATTCCCAAGGTGGTATTGAGCAACCTCTTCAAGCACACGCAGCTCCAGACCACGTTCGGCGCGATAATGCTGGCCATTGATCAGAAACGCCCGCGCGTGATGAACCTGAAGGAGCTTCTTAAGTGCTTTATTGAACACCGTTTCGAGGTCATCACGCGCCGCACCAAGTTCGATCTTGCGAAGGCCGAGGCGCGGGCGCACATTCTCGAAGGCCTGAAGATAGCTCTGAACAACCTCGACGCGGTCGTGAAGGTTATACGCTCCGCGAAGAACAGGGACGAAGCCCGTTCCGAGCTGATCAGGCGTTTCGAGCTCAGCGAAATCCAGGCCAACGCTATTCTGGACATGCGCCTCTACCAGCTCACCGGGCTTGAGCGGGACAAGCTGGAGTCGGAGTATCTGGACCTGATCAAACTGATTTCCTATCTCAACGCGCTGCTGAACAGCAGGGACAGCATCAACGGCGTAATAAAGGATGATCTCCTCGACATTAAGAAGACTTACGGTGATGAGCGGCGGACCGACATCGTTCCGGACGAGGGCGAGGTGCGCGTGGAGGATCTGATCAAGAACGAAAGCTGCATCATCACAATCAGCCACAGCGGCTACATCAAGCGCGTGCCGGTGAACACCTACAAGGCTCAGCGCCGCGGGGGCAAGGGCGTGGCCGGCATGGAGACGAAGGAGGAGGATTTCGTCGAGCACCTGTTTCTGGCCAACACGCACGATTACATTCTCTTCTTCACGGCGGGCGGCCGCGTGTACTGGGAAAAGGTGTACGAGATTCCCGAGGCCGGCCGGACCGCCCGGGGAAAGGCGATTGTCAACCTGCTCCAGATCAAGGATGATGAGCAGATCGCGGCCATGATCCGCGTTCGCGATTTCCCTGAGACCGAGTTCCTCGTGATGGCGACTGAGCGGGGGGTTATTAAGAAGACCAAACTCTCGGAGTTCGGCAACCCGAGGCGCGACGGTATCATCGCCATCAATATTGACGAGGGCGACAGGCTGATACGTGTGAAGCTCACCGGCGGCCACGATGATGTAATGCTCGCTTCGGCGCGGGGTATGAGTCTGAGGTTCAAGGAATCGCAGCTGCGTGATCAGGGCCGCGCCACCCGCGGCGTGATAGGCATGCGTCTCGGGAAGAACGACAGGCTGGTCGGGCTCGAGATAGTTAATACCCGCGCCACGTTTTTTGTGTGCACCGAGAACGGCTACGGCAAGCGCACCAACTTCGATGAATACCGTGTCCAGGGCCGGGGCGGCAAGGGCATTTTCACCATACGCACTTCAGAGCGCAACGGTCTCGTGGTAGGCTCGCACGCGGTGATCGAAGAGGACTTTTTGATGCTCATTACCGCCGGCGGCAAGATGATCCGCATGCAGGTGAAGGATATCCGGGTCATCAGACGGGTCACGCAGGGAGTTCGTTTGATCGAGCTTGACGGGGACGACAGTCTTGTTTCCGCCACCACGGTGGAGCCGGAAAACGAAGAGGAAAAAGAGGATGATGCCGATTCATCCGCGAAAAGCGGCGATGCTACTTCTGAGGCTTCTCCGCCTTCTTCTCGTCCTTGATGATTTCCAGCAGCATCGTCCTGTAGCCCTTGCCCTTGTCCATTTCCTCCTTGATCTCCTTCAGGACGGTCTCGGTGCCCTTCTGTTGCTTGGAGGATTCAAGGGTCAGCGCGGTTGATCCCACGCGTATCCTGTCGCCCGCCTTGAGGCGAGCCACGTCTATTCGGCGGTCGTTGACGAATGTGCCGTTTCTCGATTTGAAATCGCGCAGGAAATAGACCTCATCCCAGAACGAGATGCCGCAGTGCACGCGCGAGGCGAGCTTGTCAGGAATGGAGATGTCAGCCTCGGAGCTGCGGCCGATTGACAGGGGACCTTTGTCCAGCTCAATCGTCTTCTGTTCGCCGTCGGCCAGAATGTAATGCAGGAACATGGCTCTCTCCTTCGCTTTCCTTGTCTACCGGCAAGGCTTGCCCAGCAACTCCCTGAAATAATCTATCGTATTGCGCAAACCCTTATCAAGCGGCACGTCCGGCTTCCACTTGAGCAGCTTCCGGGCGCGGCTGATGTTCGGCCGCCTGGTCTTGGGATCGTCAACGGGCAGCGGTCGGCGCTCGATGACCGATGAGCTGCCGGTCATCTTGATGATCCTTCGCGCCAGCGCCAGCACTGTCATCTCCGCGGGGTTTCCGATGTTGACCGGCTCGTGTCCGCCGCTTCGCGAAAGGAGGTATATTCCCCTGATCAGATCGGAGACATAGCAGAAGCTTCGTGTCTGGCTGCCTTTGCCGAAAACGGTGAGCGGCGTT
>JAGYMT010000420.1 GCA_018400335.1 Kiritimatiellia bacterium
GCGTTCCAGCGCGATGCCGTGCTTCTGCTCCGCATGAAGGACTGGACCGTGATCCCGATAGAGAACCTCCTGGCGCAGCGCGGCCGGCTGATGGCCGAGGTGCGCACGGTTGATGAGGCTAAGACGATGATAGGGATTCTGGAAAAGGGCGTGGACGGGGTCGTTGTGAAGAATGCCGATCCGGGACAGGTCCGCAAGATCGTGGAGCTGGTGCACGGGATAGCGCCGGAGGTCGAGCTGCTGACCGCGCGGGTGACCCGGGTTGAGCCGAGCGGGATGGGCGACCGCGTTTGCATTGATACCTGCACGAACATGGCCGCGGGGCAGGGGATGCTGGTCGGCAACACGAGCAGCGCGTTCTTCCTCGTGCATTCGGAGAGCCTTGAGAATCCCTATGTGGCGGCCCGGCCGTTCCGCGTGAATGCCAGCGCGGTGCACGCTTATGTCCTCAAGCCGGGTAATGCCACTTCCTACCTCTCCGACCTGCGCGTCGGGGACGAGGTGCTCGTCGTGGATGCCGGGGGCAAGACGCGCACCGCTCATATCGGACGCTGTAAGGTGGAATCGCGCCCCATGGTGCTGGTGTTCGCCGATGTGAACGGCAGTGAGATTTCAATCTATCTCCAGAATGCCGAGACGATCAACCTGGTGCGGCCGGATGGGAAACCTGTTTCCGTGGCGCAGCTCAAGCCGGGCGACGATGTTCTGGTTCATCTGGAGGCCGGCGGACGTCATTTCGGCATGAAGATAGACGAGACACTCATCGAGCGCTGAGCGGCGGCCGGAGTTGTATTTCCGCTGCGTGAATAACAACCCATTCCGGCATTCCTGTTCCTGTGTGGCGACATTGCTGCTGCTTCATGAAACCCCGTCACGGATTCAGACCATGGAAAAGACGGATATCGTGATCATAGGCGCCGGGGTGGTCGGCCTCGCAATAGCCCGGCAGCTTTCGGCCGGGAACAGGGAGATCCTCCTTCTCGAACGCCATGACGGCTTTGGCCGCGAGGCTTCGTCCCGCAACAGCGAGGTGATCCACGCCGGAATATATTATCCCGCCGATTCGCTCAAGGCGCAGTTGTGCGTTGAGGGTAATGCCCTGATGCGCGAGCTGTGCGCGGGGCACGGCATTCCCCATGCCGCGCCGGGGAAGATCATTGTGGCGACCGGCGCTGAGGAAATAGACAAGCTGGAACAGCTCCTTGAGCAGGGCCGGCGGAACGGCGTTCAGGGTCTGCGGCTGATGACTAAGGCCGAGGTGCTGGACATGGAGCCCGACATTTCGGCGGAGGCAGGGCTCTGGAGCCCGAATACCGGCATTATGGATTCCCACTCTGTGATGAACTGCTTTGCACGCTCGGCGTCCGACGCGGGTGTGACCATGGCGTATGGCTGCGAGATGACCGGGGTCGAGAAGACGAACGACGGCTTTCTCGTGCGCGCTCGCGATACCGACGGCGAAACGCTGGATATCGGCTGCGAATGGCTCATGAATGCCGCAGGGCTGGAATCCGGGTCAATCGCGGCAATGGCCGGCGTGGATATTGATTCGGCAGGCTACCGCATTCATCCCTGCAAGGGCGAATACTTCGCTGTGGCGGACCGGCATCGCGGGAGGATCAGTCACCTGATCTACCCGCCGCCCACGGCCATAAGCCTCGGCGTCCATAGCGTGCTCAAGCTCGATGGCGGCCTGAAGCTGGGCCCCAATGCGTTCTACGTGGATTCGGTGAACTACGACGTGGACCCCGGCCACCAGCGCTCCTTCTTCGAGATCGCGAGAAAATACCTGCCGTTTATTGAATACGAGGATCTTCAGCCGGACATGGCCGGGATCCGCGCGAAACTGCAGGCGCCGGATGACCCCTTCCGCGATTTCATCATCGCCGAGGAATCGGGCAGGGGCCTGCCGGGATTGATCAACCTGGCGGGACTTGAGTCGCCGGCGCTGACCGCCTCGATTGCGATAGCCAGGCGGGTGGAAGCGCTGCTCGCTTGAGACGCTTCACGCTAGAAAGAGCATTTGGCGCATATGATTTTCCTGTACGTTTCGCGATATGCGGCGACCACCCTGTGGAATTAAATAGAAAAGCAAAATAAAATGATTCAATCGTCGAAACTGTCCTGCTATCTTGTCCGTGAAAGTTGACGTAGAATATTATGTTGGATGAAACAAATATGAGCATCACAGACGATCTCTCCAAATTGACGGATGATGATCTCGCATCTCGAATCGTTGGCCTTAATTGCGAGACACAGCAATCCCTACTCGCCAAATGGGAATGGGAACGCCGAAAGCTTGAGAAGCAACACGCCTTTGACCGTGCTATTCTATCAGAGCAAGTCAAATGGATGAAATTTGCCGCAATTCTTTCTGCTATCTCAATCATCATCGGAGCCATCCTTGGAGC
>JAGYMT010000421.1 GCA_018400335.1 Kiritimatiellia bacterium
CGCAGAAGTAGACAGTGAATACGACTGGAAACGGAACATTGTAGATTTGGAAGTCAAGATGGTAGCAGCCCTGGGTCATGGCCACGAAATGCACGGCGACCTTTCCACTATCCTCGGCGCGTTCGGAAACATTACACAAGCCTACAAGGAAATTATTGCCGGCGGGTATGCAACCGATGTACCCGGTACCGATCGGAATGGCCCGGTTCTCGAAATAGTTGTCGTCAATTTCGCAGGGAGTGGAAATCTCCAGCAGCAGGGCCGGTTCCATTCCCGTGAAGCGGTGATAGCGTCCGCGCGGAACCGGAAACACGTCGCCTTCCTTCATCACCCACGCGCGGCGTCCGCTCTCCATGCGAACGCTGCCCTTGACGATGAAAAAAGTCTCATGCTTGCCTTTGTGCCGATGCTTGGGACACGTCTGCCCGCGAAGTACGAACAGGTACTTACCGCAGTAGCCCGCCTCTCCCTCGTTGGCTATCCAATATTCAACCAAACCGGTCCGCTCGAATTCACCGAGCCCGAAATCCAGCACGAGCGGTTTGACCCGGGGCATGGCCAGCTTCCAGCGACGGCACTGCGCCTTGAAGCGTGCCAGGGCGCGTGCCGCCCGCGGTCCTTTGAGGCTGATATCGAGTCCCTTCTTCAATTCCTTCATTCCGTCGTCTCCTCGCTCTTTGCCCACTCTCCCGGCGCCGGTCCGCCGCGCGCCGCCGCGCCGCCCTTCCAGTCCCGGAAGAAGTTGATTAGTTTATTTGTGGCAGCCTGCGGGCGCGGGTCAACGTGCTGAGGCAGCTGATCGTAAATTGCGTAGACCCGCTGCCAGTATCGCGCGTACAACGAGTCGTAATCGGGGCTTGTTCCAGAGAGATCAGCGAATAATCGCGCGAAGAATTCCAGCTCAGCCCGGCAGTTTTCGGGTGCTGGGAAGACATCAATTGACGAGGCAAGGCGTCCGCGCAGTCCGGCTGCCTGTTCTGTCAGGCGCTTCATCCTCCCGTGGAACTCCAGGCGCCCGATATCAATTTTAGAATAGTTTCCCCAGTCAGGCACGATCTCGAAAAGCGGCAGATCATCGGCCATCGTCCCGGCTCCCGGGCCGAAGACGAGATCGAGGTATTCCCGGGCAATCGCGGCATGATCCCCGTTCGGCTGCAGGAACGACCGTGCCGATTCGAAGAGCGAAAGCTGGTTTAAGCGGGGGGTCATGGTGAAGCAGATGCCGCCTGAATAAGGCGCGGCCTCCCGCTCCAGCCGGCGCTGCGCAAAGAGCCGCTCGAAACGGTAGTGCGGGTAGACGGCATTTTCCCCCTCCGTCAGACTGAAATCCCATGTCAGGATACGGTTGGTTCTGCTTATCTCCCTCGCCCAGGGTCGAGCGTCCTGGTCGCCTGCGGGATTGCCGTCGGAGTTGAACCCGAGATTTATGGCCACGGATGTGTTTTCCGGGAAATCAGGAAGCCGCTTGAGAAGGTGCCGCATGGCAGTGTCGGCCCGTTCCTTGCTGAAATCCCAGGCCGTATGCTGCGCTTCCTGTATAAATTCACCCTTCCATCCCGGGAGACACTCCAGGTTGCCCCATCCGAAAAAAGGCGGGCCCCAGGTGTGAAACTCGATTTCCGCATGGGGGAGATTTGCGCGGATCAGGGCGGCAATTTCGCACGATTTATCTATGTAGGTAAGCGCCGTGCAGCCGTTCCTCGAACATGCGCCCGGGTCGCCGGGAAAGATGCCGATGATGTCAACCCCGTTCAGACGTTTTGTCCACGCATCCCAAAGGTGCCGGATTTCGCGCCAATCATCCGGAACATTCGGGCAGAGCGTGAGCCACTCACTTCCCACCGTTGCAAGGCTCGCGATGAACTCAACCTTGACTCCTCGCCGATGTGCATGATCGCACACCATATTCATCTGCCTGGCGTACTCGATGCCGAACGGGCTATCCAGCCCTTCCCGGCAGAACAGTCGCGGAACCAGCCAGAATTCGAACACGTTGAACCCGAAAGCGCCGATCATGTCTATGCAGCGCCGCCAATCCTCGTCCGACCACCTGTGTGGGAGGTCAGGATAGGTCATATTCGGATTATAGGCGTTCAACAGATGCTCGGCGAAGTTGTTGTAGTAAATCCGCCGCTCGCCGAATTTATGATCCGTAACTGTCATTCCATTATTCCACTATTCCGGCATTCCCGGTTTTTCAAGTTGCGGGAATGTAGCCCGGTCCGCCGAACTTTTGGTAGGAGATCGAGTAACCGCTGCCGGAGAGGATGATCCACCAGTAACCCGTCTCTTGATTATAGAGGGCGATATCGTCCTTGCCGTCGCCATCGAAGTCGCCGGAAACGGGGGCATAGCCCGGCTCGCCGAACTTCTGGTAGGCAAGCCCATAACCGCTGCCGGAGAGCTGTA
>JAGYMT010000422.1 GCA_018400335.1 Kiritimatiellia bacterium
GACCATCGCGGCGTTGTCAACGCAGAACCCCGGCTCCGCGAGGAGCAGTCGGCGCCCCTCCGAATCGGCAAGAGCCTTCATGAGCTCCCGCAGTCTGCTGTTGAGAGAAACACCGCCCGCAACCGCCAGACATTTCACCCCTTCCTGCCTGAGCGCCAGCCGCGTCCGGTTGACAAGCGCTTCAACGATCGCCTCCTGGTAACTCGCCGCCAGATCCGGCAAAGCATCTTTAGAGCCGTCCCCCAATGCTCTCACGTGATACAGCAGCGCGGTCTTCACTCCGCTGAACGAGAAGCAGAGCCGCTCACGGGAAAGGGCCGGACGCGAATGCTTTCCCACCCGTCCTCGCGGAAAGCGCACCGCGTCGCGCCTGCCGCCGCGCGACTCCTTGTCAATCGCCGGACCGCCGGGATAGCCCATACCGAGTATCTGCGCGCCCTTGTCGAAAGCCTCGCCGGCGGCGTCATCCATTGTTTCGCCCAGAAGCCGGTAGTCGCCAAGCGCCTCGACCCGCAGCAGGCACGTGTGACCGCCGGATACCACGAGAGCGAGAAACGGACAGGCCACGGCGAAACTGCCGGCAGGCATCGCGAGGAACGGCGAATAGAGATGGGTTTCGAGATGATTGACGCAGATCAATTCGCGATTCAGTCGCAGGGCCAGCGCCTTGGCGGCCGACAGTCCCACCAGCAGAGAACTCGCCAGCCCCGGCCCGTGCGTGACCGCCACCGCGTCGAGGTCAGCCCATGTGAGCCCGGACCGCTCCACCGCCCGCTTGATAACGCCGGGAAGTTCCGCCACGTGGTTTCTGGATGCTATCTCGGGAACAACGCCGCCATACTGATTGTGGATCGAGGCCTGACTCAACACCACGGAGGAAAGAACGCTGACACCGGCTTCAACAACGGAGGCCGATGTCTCGTCGCAGGAAGTCTCGATCCCCAGCACGTTCATGCGTCCGCCCCGCTATTTACTTCCCGATCGAGGCGAATGATCTCCGGATGCCTGGCCGGCAAACACCTTTATCCCCTGCAAGAGCTCAACCGCCCTCTGGAGCTGGACATCCACCACATCTTCAAGCTCAACCGCGTCCACCTCATCTTGAACTCCGTATTCATCGCGCGATCTCTTCAACTGGATTTTTTCCCATAGTCCGATCGGCATCGGGACATTGATATCCGGCTCGATTCCCTTCTCGTGGATCATTCGCTCGGCCGGAGTGTAATAGTACGCGGTGGTAAGCCGTATGGCCGACCCGTCTTTCAGGGGAAGCACGCTCTGGACCGACCCCTTTCCGAATGTACGCTCTCCCACAAGAATAGCGCGTCGCGCGTCCTGCAATGCACCGGCGACAATCTCCGAGGCGCTCGCGCTTCCTCCGTTCACAAGAACGACCATAGGGAAATCAACATAGTGATACTTGCCCTTGGATGCGTAGAGCGAGTAGCTGCCCTTGCGCCCGCGCGTGGAAACAACCGTGTCACCCTCGTCGAGAAACTCCTGACTCACTTCCACGGACGCGCTGAGCAGGCCGCCGGGATTGTTTCGCAAGTCGAGAACCAAGGCGTTCATGCCCTTCTTCAAAAGCTCCTGTAGCTCAATGTGCAGCGCTTCGGCTGCCGGCTCATTGAACTGGGTCAGCCGGACATAGCCGACTCCGTCCTCAATGATCCTGGCGTCCTTGACACTCGGAACCTTGATGACCTCCCTCACGATGTCAACATCCCTGATCTCCTGCGTCTTGGGCCGCACCACCCTGATGGTCAGGCTGGTGCCGGGCTCTCCGCGCATCCGGCGCACGGCATCCTGAAGCGACAGATCCTCCGTGGATTCTCCGTTGATGGCAACTATCTTGTCGCCATGAAGAATGCCGGCGCGAAAAGCGGGTGTGTCGTCCATTGGCGCAATGACGGTGAGAACAGCGTCGCGCATGCCGATGACTATACCAAGTCCGCCGAATTCGCCAGCGGTATCCTCCTTCATGTCGCCGAAGGTATCCGGGTCCATGAACTGGCTATGCGGGTCAAGAGACCGCAACATCCCGCGAAGCGCCCCGTAAAGGAGGTCCTTATAGCCGGTCTTGTCGGTATCCACGTAGCTCTGCCGGACCTGCATGAGAACCTCGGTAAGCAGCTTCATGTTGTCGAAGGCGACTTCCGTGGAATCGTCGGGCACCTCTCCCTGGACGGCGATCTTCGCGCCGACGACCAGATTCCAGGCCAGCAGCGAGATCAGTGCAAGCCCCGCGATTCTCAAACCGACAATTTTCGCAGACATCGTTAACTCCCTCAAAGCAACGGTCAACACAAGACCGCAAGCCGCAGATTCATTAAACAAACAGCCTTACTCTCGCATATTTCAGAACGTTTGTCAACCCTCCCCAAGAATTCGCATTATGGCTGATACCT
>JAGYMT010000423.1 GCA_018400335.1 Kiritimatiellia bacterium
AGGACGAGCATTTGTCAATAGAAAATCCCCCGCTAATCCCGGAAGTGCCGTTGGTCAAAAATGACGACCATGAAGAAGTTTCTTGACAATTGAGCGCCTCGCACTCAATATTCAAGAATGAAGATCGAGAGAAATGCGGTTATGGGGGCCGTGCAGGATGCGTTGAGACGCAGTCGTTCGGTTGGTCTTGTTGGACCCAGGCAATGCGGTAAGAGCACCTTGGCTCGTGAGCTTGCCGCGATGGACCCCGGTTCCTACTATTTTGACTTGGAGGATCCCGCTGCCCTATCACGGTTGCAGGATCCAAAATTGGCGCTTGAACGTTTGACCGGACTGGTAGTGATTGACGAAGTTCAGCGCATGCCGGACTTGATGCCGCTATTGCGAGTTCTGCTCGACCGCGATCCGCTTCCGGCTCGCTTTCTCCTGCTGGGAAGCGCGTCTCCGCAACTATTACGCAACGCATCGGAGAGTCTTGCCGGACGCATTGAGTTTGTTGAAATGAGAGGCTTCTCTCTTGATGAAGTTGGCGTGGAACGTGAACGAAGTCTCTGGCTGAGAGGCGGGTTCCCGCTGTCATGGCTCGCCGCTGACGATGGGGACAGTCTAAAGTGGCGCATGGCCTTTCTGCAGGCTTTTATTGAGCGCGACCTGAACCTGTTGGGAATTGATTTGCCGCCGGTGGCAGTCCGCCGATTCCTGACCATGCTGGCGCACTATCATGGTCAAACCTGGAGCGCCTCGGAAATCGGCCGGTCAATGGGAATGGCTCATACCACGGTGAAGCGCTATCTGGACACGATGACCGGCGCCCTGCTGGTGAGGCAGCTTTCACCGTGGTTTGAAAATGTCGGGAAACGTTTGGTCAAGGCTCCGAAAGTGTATTTGCGGGACAGCGGGTTGATGCATGCGCTTCTTGGACTCGAAAGCTTCGATCAATTGGAAGGTCATCCAAAACTCGGCGCATCGTGGGAAGGTTTTGCGCTTGAGCAGGTGCTTGCATGGCGCGGTGATCAGCATGCCTACTTCTGGGGCACTTATGGCGGAACCGAACTGGATCTATGTCTAATGGGTGGAATCCGGCGTCATGGTTTCGAATTCAAGTACACCAGTTCACCTTCGACATCCAAGTCAATGCATATTGCCCTGCGAGATCTGAATCTGGATCACATCTATGTTGTTCATCCCGGCACGGGGCATTATCCCCTTGCGGAGAAAATCACCGCGACAAGTCTGGCTGATCTGCGCCAGGTGTTGCCGACTTAAGAAAAACCCAACACTGCACGAAAGGGAATCATGACGGAAAAACGATCGGACATAATAGCTCACAGCAAGGCGGAAACCGGCGCTGAGGCGCGTCCTGAGTGGCTGAGAAAGAGGCTGGACTGGCTGATGGACCAGCGGTTCGGGTGCATACTGCACTGGGCGCCTTACAGCCAGTGGGACTGCTGTGAATCGTGGCCGCTTGTGCCGGCCGACACATGGGCGCGGCCCGACAATCTCAAGTGCTGGGTGGAGCGTGGAAAAGATCTGGCGCGTTTCAGCCGCGACTACCGCGCGCTCAACCGCACCTTCAATCCCGTCGAGTTTGATCCCGACGCCTGGGCTTCCGTGCTCAAGGATGCCGGCATGCGCTATGTAGCTCTGACGACCAAGCACCACGACGGGTTCTGCATGTTCGACACTCGGACCACCGATTACAGGATCACGAATCCCGACTGCCCCTTCCACTCGCACCCGCGCGCAAATATTGTGAAGGAGGCGTTCAATGCCTTCCGCAATCAGGGGCTCGGAATAAGCTGTTATTTCTCGAAATCGGACTGGGACAGTCCATATTACTGGTCGCCTGATTTTCCCGTAAAGGACCGCAATCCGAATTATGATACGCATAAACACCCCGAAATATGGGAAAAATTCATCACGTTCGTCCATCGTCAGGTCGAGGAGCTGATGACCGGCTACGGGCCGATTGACGTCCTCTGGCTGGACGGCGGGCAGGTGCGTCCGCCTGACCAGGACATCCGCATGGCCGAGATGGCGGCGATGGCGCGCCTTCATCAGCCCGGCCTGATAATGGCTGACCGCACGGTCGGCGGCGAGTTCGAGGACATCATAACGCCGGAGCAGGAGATCCCGGACGAGCCGCTCGGCGTGCCGTGGGAATCATGCGTCACGCTGGGCAGGGCGTGGAAGTATTGCAGCGACGACAAGTTCAAGTCCGCTAAAGACGTGATAAAGATGCTTGCGGAGACTTCGGCAAAGGGCGGCAATCTTCTTCTTGGCGTCGGGCCGGACCCGTTGGGGCGCATTCCCTCCGATGCCGCGAGCAGGCTTTCAGAGGTCGGCGCATGGCTGCGGGTCAACGGCGATGTGGACGCGATCAAAACGCCGACCGGCTGGAT
>JAGYMT010000424.1 GCA_018400335.1 Kiritimatiellia bacterium
CACACTCTGCTTCAATAAATCCGGCAGCAGTTCATCGTCGCCGAGGACCCGCGCGCCGCCGACTTTGTCGCCGTGCCGCGCAGGATCGCGGTCAACCAGGCCGACCACCTCGAAGCGCTCCAGCATCCGGATGATTTCCAACATCACCTTCGCATGGCCGCCCGCTCCGATTCCTACTATCCTGGTTTTTGGCTGTTTCTGCATTCTCATGCCAGTTCTCTTATCAGCATGAACGCCTCAGCGTATTCAACCCCAACGGTGGCTCCGCGGTACCGCGCCAGGGCGCGGACGGCGGAGAGGCCGCGCGGCATGGCGCCCCGCTGCAGCTCCGTCCTGTAAAGCCGCATAATCTCCAGCTTCCTTTTCATCGTCTCGCTGATGTCGCTGAAGATCACGGGGAGAAAAACCGACTTTCTGAGCGCAGGCGCAGCCTCGGTTGAGGAGAGCGTTTCGTAGGAGAGAATCCGGCGCAGCCCGATATCCTTCATGCGCGACGGCTTCATGGCCGACATGGCCGCATTGAACAGAATCCGGTGATCGTCGTGGACGTCGCCACCGTGAACGATGTAGACGAGCTCCGGCCGGACATCGTCAACCACCTTCCTGATCGCTCCTATGAGTTTGCCGCGAGGAACAGTATCCAGCTTCGCGGTCGGGAGCCCGAGCCGATGAACTTCCTTCATCCCATAGGCGGCGGCAACGGCATCAACCTCCCTTGTTTTCTTTATGATCGTTGCGCGGGACCACGTCGGCTCATATGCGCATGTGGCGACCAGCCAGTGGAGCCTGTCGCCGCCGGCGCGGTGCTTGAGCAGCGTGCCCCCGCACCCGAGCGTCTCGTCGTCCGGATGCGCGGATATGACCAGAATATCGCTCATGTCAGCCTATGAACTCCTTGTTGATCAGCGCGGCGTTGAGGTCAGTCTCCGCCAAGATATTCGCGATCCTTGGCGCGGCGTGCCCGTCTCCGAACGGACTCTTCAGTTCCTCCACCCGCCGCCTGAACTCCGGATCGGTGAGCGCGTGATTGACGGCCCTGCGTATCTCCTTGACGTCGTGGGGAACGAAGATGATGTTGTCCGCGTGCTCGCGGCTCTTCTGGCGGTTGCCGATATTGACCACGGGCAGTTTCAAGCTCGGTGCCTCGAGAACACCCATGCTTGAATTGCCGATGAGCACGTCCGCCCCGCGCATGAGATTGACGAATTCAAGCTGCGGCAGATTACGGAACGCCCGTGCATTCGGCATGGACGGCAGCATTTTCTCTATCGCCTCAATGATGCCGAGGCTGCCGGCATCCGAATTGGGGTATATCACAACGGACTGGTATCCAAGTCCGGCCACGGCCTCCATCGTGATTGACATCTGATCGAAGGCGGCGTCAACTTCCGAGCTCAGCACGTGCTGAAGGACAACCAGCATTGGGTGGCGCGTCATATCAATGCCCAGCCTTCGTCCCAGTTCCTCAGGGGAGAGCTTGGGCGTCGAAATGAGCCGGTCGAGCGCCGGATTGCCCGCGAGATGTATCCGCCACGGCTGTTCGCCCATGCTCTCGAGGCGCTTCGCGCTTCGCTCGCTCATGGGGAAATGGATGTGGGCGAGCTTTGAAACGGCGTGGCGCACGGAATCATCCACGTTGCCAACTGCCACGTCTCCGCCGCAGAGGTGGGCGGTCGGAACATTCATGTAAGCGCCGCACAGCGCCCCCGCGATTGCCTCCTCGCGATCCCCGGCGACGAGCAGGAAATCGGGGCGGACCCGCGCCATCGTCTGAGTGAGGCCGAGCATCTCGATCGCGAGCGAACGAGCTCTGCCTGCCAGCGTGTTCGAGTTCAGCAGGCTCTCGACGCGGTCGGCCACGGCGAATCCGTCTTTTTCGACCAGATTCGCGGTGTTGCCCAAAGAATCAGCGCAGTGCGCGCCGGTGACGAACACCTCCAGTTCGAGCGCCGTGTGCGCACTTACTGCCTCCAGGACGGGAGAAATGATGCCGTATTCGGACCTGATTCCGGTCATCGCCAGTATCTTGCGCTTTGATGTCATTATCTTCTCCGTTCCGCCAGAATCCATTTCATCGCATCAGCCGCGCACTGGAACCAGGCCTCCGCGCCTGGCGCCGGCTCCGCCGCGTACTGACCCTGCCGCACCCTTACAACCCGCATTCCGGCGGCAAGGGCGCCCGCGACATCGGTCCGCGGATCGTCGCCGATCATCACGGCCAATTCCGCCGCCGCGCTCAGCTTCTCAAGCACGGCCGCAAAGCCGTCCGGCGCCGGCTTGGCCCGGGAAGGGCCAAGTTTGCCCGTGATCACGATGGCGTCGAACGCGTCCAGCAGCCCGAGCGCTAATATCTTGCGATGCTGCACCTCGCCCCTGCCGTCGGAGAGCAGACCGAGCTT
>JAGYMT010000425.1 GCA_018400335.1 Kiritimatiellia bacterium
GAAGCTGGCTAGTGCCTCATTGTTGAAAAACTGCTATAAAAAACAAATAAAACAGTTTGTTGTTATCCAACCGATCGCCCTCTCCCTCTGGGAGAGGGAAGGGTTGAGGGTTGGCGAAGCCATTGGAGGAGTTGTTATGAATAAGAAACCGGTTGAGTTGATAATAGCGGGTTGCGGCGGGCGCGGCGCGGGCTATGCCGCTTTCGCGAAGCAGTTGCCGGACAAGGCGAAGGTGGTTGGCGTTGCGGATCCGAGGGAGCATTACCGGAACACCATGGCGCGTGACCATTCCGTTCCGGAATCAAACGTGTTTACGACGTGGGAGGATATGGCCGCGCGCGAGAAAGTCGCGGATGCGGTCCTCATCTGCACGCAGGACGCGATGCATCGTGACCCGGCGCTCGAGTTTGCCGCGAAGGGCCAGCTCAAGGGCGACAGCTCGAAGATCGTTCACTTTGATTTCCTCACGAATGCCGAGAAGACGATTGATACGAACGCGTCCGACAACAGCATTCTCGGCGGGCATGGCGGGGGCGATGGCGGGCTAATGACGTCGTTCGTGAGCGCGGTCGCTGGACGGGATCCTTCGAAGATAATCTCCGGTCCGGACGAAACGCTCGAGACGCATCTGGCCGTGTTCGCGGCGGAGCGGTCGAGGAAGGACGGGGCGGTGGTCAGTCTGGTCATGGCGTCAGAGTGATTAGCCGAGCGCCGTTGCGCGTGAGTCGGACGCGCGCGCCCTGACCCGGACGGAGCATGATGTCGCCGCCTGACACCGACTGGCGCGGCCCCGGGTAGGGAATCCATTCCGGGTGGTGCCGCGAGACGCACAATATCCGGAACTTGAAGCGCGCCGCACCGTGATCGCCGTTGCTATCTTCCGGCGCGTCGGCGGGAAGCTCTGCAATCAGAACGTCAAGCGTGTCTTCGTTCTCGCTCAAGACGGAGTCGGGGAGCGGCAGTTCACCTCCGAGCAGGACCGAGGTCGTTCCGCGCAGGAAGAGCAGCGCCATCCCGGCCTCGGCCGCCGAGCGAAAGCGTTTCGAGGGACCGGGGTGAAGGACGGTCCATTCAACGTTTCCTCCCAATCGCCCGGAGTCGCCGCGCGCGAGTTGCCGGATGGCGAGTCCCTTTTCTTCCGCGCGCCCGAGCGCGTTCATGAACACGGCCGAGCGCATATTCGTGGCGGCGCACCACAACTCCCGTGCCGGGATGGAACCGAGAAGGCGCTCCGCGCCGCCGGCATGGGCGGCGTCGGCCCGGGTGAGAACGATGGCGTCGAGGCGGTCAACGCCGCATGATCGCAGCCACCGCTCCACTCGCGGCCCGTTCATACGTGAGCCGGCATCAACAAGGATGTCCCCGCCGCCGGGCACGTTCACGAGGCAGACGGCTTTGCCGCCCGCATTCAGCACATCGAAGCTCACCGCGTTGATCGAGGCGAGGAGCGCTACGCTCGCGGCGGCCCCGAGGCACCCCGCGCATGGGATCCATACGGATTTTTTCTTAAGGCTCAAGCCGAGCAGTGCGGCATACCAAAGTAGTATGCTCCAGACCGGAGGCGCTTTGACGAAGAAGAATGAAAAGGGAAGCGCGGCGATGATATGAATGAACTTCGCGAGCGCTGAGACGAGGACCACGTTGGCAAAATTGAATATCTCCGCCGCGCAGGCGAGCCATGGCCCGAAGAAGACGGAGAGCCAGCCCGCCAGCAATATCAGCGGGATTGCCGGCACGATAATGAGGTTTGAAAGCGGCGCGGCAGGCGTGATCATGTTGAACCAGCGGGCTACGAGCGGAGCGGCGGCGAGCGATGCGGCGAGGGACGTAGCCAGGATCGAGAGTGCTATGCGGGCGAAGCGTCTTCCGCCGACGACGAATGCCCGTTCCGGCTGAAGGCGCGCGGGGTCGGGCTCCGTCCACCGCTTCACGAGCGCGAACAGCTCCGGACACAGGGCGGAAAGACCGGCAATGACGGTGAAGGAGAGGATGAATCCGCGGTCGAACAGTTGGGCTGGGTCCGCGGAGAGGATCAGAAGCGCCGCGAGCGCCATGGCGGATATGAAGTCGGTCTTCCTGTTGACGAGCGGGCCCAGGAAGAGGAGCAATGCCATCACGCTGCCGCGCACGGTGCTGGCCCGCATGCCGGTTGCCAGCATGAAGACGAGCAGGCAGGGCGCAAGGAAGATGAACCAGTGCGTGCGGCTCACGCCCAGAGCGCGGAGAATAGCGATGATGAAGGCGGCAAAGATCGCGACGTGAAGACCGGATATGGCAAGCACGTGATAAGCGCCTGTGGTCCTGAAATCAGCTTCCAGTCCCTCGTCAAGCCCCTGCCGGAAGCCGAGCAGCATTGCGCGCAGCAGCGCGGTAACATCCGGCCTGTGGCC
>JAGYMT010000426.1 GCA_018400335.1 Kiritimatiellia bacterium
GATGAAGAAGGCCGGGCCATTTCTGGAGACGGCGGTCCCCGCCGTTTGCTTATTCACGTTTAGATGAAGAAGACTGGGCCATTTTTCTGGAGACGGCGGTCCCCGCCGTTTGCTTATTCTTCAGGAGTTCAGGATATCCGGCGGAGACCGCCGGCTCCACGGCACATCAACGCCGCAAGCCCGTTCGGACAAGTTCCCGGGATTCTGCTGCGGTTTCATCATTCAACCTCTTTTATATGTTTGCTGGCCGTTCCATGTTTCTGGAGACGGCGGTCCCCGCCGTTTGCTTATTCACGATTTAAGAATATCCGGCGGAGACCGCCGGCTCCACGGCACATCAACGCCGCAAGTCCGCCCACGTCACGGGCGGCATTAGGTGTGCCGGACATCTAACAAGATTATCACTTGTCCAATCCGTCAATCCGCGTGGCCCCAGCGTTTTGAGAATGGCCAGTAGATGAAGAAGGCCGGGCCGACTAGATTCGCTCTCGGCACCGGTCCCCAGTAGCGGCTATCCAGACTGCTGAGCTGGTTGTCGCCGCAGGCAAAGAAGTCGTCCGGCCCGAGCTGAACGCTGCCGTCCTTCAATTTCTGAAGAGTCCCGGCCTTTTTGTATCCGGAATACCCAAGATCATAATCTTGCAAGCGCCTGATGCCGGCCGGTGCGTCAATCGCGACCCCGTCTATCTCGATAAACGGCTCGACGATGGCAAGCTTCTCGCCGGGCAGTCCCACCAGGCGTTTGACGTAATGCTCATTCCTCTTTATCTGCGGGTGCTTAATGCCATCCGTTTTGAAGACCATTATCTCACCCCTGCCCGGCCGCCTGAAGTTCCATATCACCTTGTTGACGAGGATGTGATCTCCCGCGCCCCTGACCGCGCTGGCGATCGGCTGGCCGGCGAAGACCCTGTCGCCATGGCTGACATGCAACGCGGCATTGCGCGGCACGTCATGCGGAACGCCGCCGACGAGAATATCACGCTCACCCCGGCCATTCCGGGCGAAGACGACTTCGCCCGATGTCCTGGCCTTTATATTCACGAACCATTCGCCGAGCACAGCCCACTTGAGCAGCTTGACCGGAAAAGAGTCCGCAAAAGTCGGAGCCGGCTTTGCCTGATAGGTTATGCCGTAGAGCGTAGGATACATGGAGGACGTCGGGATCTTGAACGGCTGCACGAAGTAGGTTCTGAACGCCATGGCCACGGCCACGGCCACGATCAGCATTTCGAGGTTGTCCCTGAGCCCCGGGCAGCTCCTGCGCGGAATCAGCGCCATGATGCTCTTCTCGAGCGGCGCGGCGCAAGCGTCCGCCGCCGCCATATCGCCGCCGGCGAGAGCGGCCCTGGCAAGGCGCTCAGCCTCATCGAGCCTCTTGAGATCATCGGCGGACGCCACGTCCTCCCTGCTGTTCCGGACGTGCCCGGCCTGCTTGATCAGCATTCCCAATTGTTTCCTGACGCGTCTGCGCTGCAGAAAGTTCATGATCTTGACCTCAGCACCGAGATAAAAGCTTCCGGCGGAACCCGTACGCTCCCGAATTCCCTCATCTTCTTCTTGCCCTCCTTCTGCCTCTCCAGAAGCTTTCTCTTGCGGGTTATGTCGCCGCCGTAGCACTTGGCGGTGACGTCCTTGCGAAGCGCGCGGATGGTTTCGCGCGCGAGCACCTTCTTGCCGATGGCGGCCTGCACCGGGATTGTGAAAAGATGCGGATGGATTATCTCCTTGAGAGCCTTGCACATCACCCTGCCCTTGTACTCGGCGCGGTCCCTGTGAATCATGCATGAAAATGCGTCAACCGGCTCGCCGTTCAGAAGAATATCCAGCTTAACTATGTCGCTCGCGTCGTAGCCCCTGTGATCGTAATCCATCGAGGAATAGCCCCTGGTAACGCTCTTTAGATGGTCGTGAAAATCAACCAGTATCTCGTTCAGCGGCAGGCAGCAGGACAACATCACCCGCGTGGAATCAATGGATTCCGTCTTCTCCACCTTGCCGCGCCTATCCATCACCAGCTTCATAACCTCGCTGATGTATTCGTTCGGGCACATGATGAGGGCGTTGATAATCGGCTCCTCGGTGAAATCAATCAGCGTGGGGTCCGGAAAGTGGGCCGGGTTATCAATATTCAGAACCTCGCCGTTGTTGAGATGCACCTTGAATATGACGGACGGATGAGTGCTTATGATATCAACATCGAACTCGCGCCGCAGCCGCTCCTGGACGATCTCCATATGCAGCAGGCCGAGGAATCCGCAACGGAACCCGAACCCCAGGGCCGTGGACGATTCGATTTGATAAGTGAAAGCGCTATCATTCAATCTCAGTCGTTCAAGGCTGGAATTAAGCTTCTCGTAATTGGCGGCATCGGCG
>JAGYMT010000427.1 GCA_018400335.1 Kiritimatiellia bacterium
TCTATCCCTGCCAGGACAAGGCATACAATCTCGAATCGGGCCTGCTGGGCTCGCTGAAACACCAGCGGTTCAAGGATTTCTGGTTCTCGGACAAGAACGTTTTTTTTAAAATAGATCCGTCCCGCGACTGCAACCATCACTGCATATCGCACGAGCGGAACAAGCTGATCCTGGAATACCTTGATGCAGACAAGGATCACCTGGAGTTTGTGTGACGAGGAACCGGTCGAACATGAAAAGCATGGAAACAGCCTCTGATATCCGGAAGGCGCTGGTGCTGGGTCATTCCGGCTTCATCGGCTCACACCTGACCTCTTGCTTTGAAAACAGTTCGGCGGGCATAACGCTGACAGGCAGATCCCTGCCCGGTTTTGATCTTACCGACCCCGGGGCTCCGGAACAGCTCGCCGGGTTGTTGGACGAGCACACAGCCGTGATCATGCTTTCGGCAATCAAGCGCCAGTTTGCGGACGACCTCGAAGCCTTCAACTCCAATCTCGCCATGGTGCTGAACCTTTGCAAAGCTCTTCGCGCCAGGCCGGCAGGACGGGTCATCTACCTAAGCTCGGCGGCGGTGTACGGCGAGGATATTCACAACATCGCCATAACGGAGGATACGCCCGTCTGCCCCACCTCCTTTTATGGAACCGCCAAATTCGCGTCCGAGCGCCTGCTGTGGAAGACGTGCGCCGGTTTTGAAAACTGTGCGCTGCTCATCCTGCGTCCGCCCACCGTTTATGGACCTGGCGACATGGGCAATACGTACGGACCAGCCGGATTCATAAGGGCCGCAGCCGCCAACGAGCCAATCACGCTGTGGGGTGAGGGCGATGAGCTTCGCGACTTTGTTTTCGTTGAAGACATAGCTGAAATCATCCGCCGCCTCGCGCTCGGAAGTCATGAAGGTGTTCTCAACATAGCGACAGGAAAGAGCTGTTCATTCAGAGATATGCTTGATATAATTTCAGGCTTAATATCGAAGAGGATCATTGTCAATTCGAGGCTCCGCACCAAGCAGAAGGTTGACAACATGTTCGTGAACGAACGGCTGAGATCGGCGCTGCCCGGCTTCGTTTTCACCGATATGCGCGCCGGGATTGCCGGAATGATGCCGGAATAGCGAGAGGGATAAATGAAGACCTGCCTGATGTGCAAAAACCCGTCCATTGCCAAGCTGCTGAGCTTTCCGCCCCAGCCGATCTCAAACCGCTTTCTCAAGGATCCAGCCGGCCCCGAATTCCTGCACTCCATGAAAATAGCCGGATGCCCTTCGTGCGGACTCGTGCAACTGACCAATCCTGTTCCGTGCGCGGAGCTCCTTCCACGCTACGACTGGATCACATACAACGAGCCGGAAGGCCATCTCGACAACCTGGCCGAAATCATCGCATCCCTGCCCGGCATCGGCAGGAACTCAATCATCTGCGGAACGAGCTTCAAGGACGATTCACTGCTTCGCCGCATGAACGAGCGAGGCATTCCCGGAACATGGCGGCTTGACCCCGACGGCGACCTGGGGATCAAAACGCGCGCTGCCGGTGTGGAAACCGTGCAGGACAGGATCAGCCCGGAGACCGCCCGCGCCACCGCGGCGAAGCACGGAAAGGCCGACGTTGTGATCGCCCGCCACATCCTGGAACACGCCTACGACATGCAAAGACTGCTGGAAGGACTCAACTGCCTGGGCAAGGAAGATAGCTATCTGGTGATCGAGGTTCCTGACTGCGAGCGCGCCTTCCGCACGCTTGACTACACGACGCTCTGGGAAGAACATCTGGCGTATTTCACCGGAGCCACTTTCAGCAGGGTCTTCCCCCAGCACGGGTTCGAAATTGTCCGAACGGAACGCTACCCCTACCCGTTCGAAGATTCCCTCGTGTGCATCAGCAAGCGGACCGGGACGCCCGCGGCGCCAACAAACGGCGCCGGGGTAGCGGATGGCGAGTCCGCTCTCGCGGCACAGTTCGCCGCCTCATTTGAAGTCCGCGCCGAGGCCATACGCGCTCACTTGGACAAAGTTCGCAGAAAGGAAGGAAAGGTCGCCATCTTCGGAGCGGGGCACCTGACCTGCGTCTTCGTCAACTTATTCAATCTTGCTTCCATCGTGGATTTCGTGGTTGACGACAATCCCGACAAGCGGGACCTTTTCATGCCGGGCTCGCATCTTCCGATCCGCGAATCCGCCGCGCTGATTTCGGAAAAGGTGCGGCTCTGCCTGATGTGTCTCAGCCCGGAAAGCGAGGAAAAAGTGATTCGCAACAATTCGAGGTTTGTGCAAAGCGGGGGCAGGTTTGAATCCGTTATACCCTCCAGCGCCCGGGCGATGTTGTTGATGCAAAGCGCTTCCGGATGAATCGCCGGCAATAGAG
>JAGYMT010000428.1 GCA_018400335.1 Kiritimatiellia bacterium
GGCCTCCTATTGCTGGTCCAATTCCAGCAAGTTCTATATGTGGTTCGTTATTTCCAGTGTACATAACCATAGCGGCGGGTCAGCCGCAGCCGATCAGTTCCGCGCCCACGTAGTCAGCAAGGTTGCGGCCCCTCGCCGTGAGCGCCCACCGGCTTCCGTCATTCACGACCAGCCCGTCGCGTTGCAGGGAGCCAAGTGCCGCAAGGCATCCAGGCGTCAATTCCATGTCCACGCCCTCGCTCATCCTCAGCCCGAACACGAGGCGCTCCGCCCTCTTCTGAGCGGGCGCGAGCGTCTCCGCGTCGAACGGCGGCTGCTCCCCGCGCTCAAGCGCCTCGATGTAGCCGAGGACGTCCGGGCGGTTGCATCTCCTCTCCAGCCCCGCGTGCGATGCCGCGGCCGGTCCGACGCCCAGATACTCTTCGCCGCGCCAGCATGAAATGTTATGCCGGCACTCGAATCCGGTCAAGGCATAATTGGATATTTCATAGCGCCGATAGCCGGCGCCTCCAAGCAACTCCTCAGCAACTTCCAGCTCATCGAGCTGTGCCTCATCATCGGGCAGGGTGAATTCTCCGCATGCCGCGGCGGCGGCCAGGCGCGAGCCCTCCTCCATCGTCAGCGCGTAGACGGAAACGTGTTCGGGCTCGATCTCGATCGCGCGCCGGAGTGTTTCCTCCCAGCATCCGGCGCCGAAGCCCGGAATGCAGGCTATCAGGTCCAGCCCCATGTTGTTGATTCCGGCGGCGCGAATCATCCTTGCCGCTTCGACCGTATCCGCCGCCGAGTGCCTTCGGCCAAGAGTTTTAAGGGCGCGCTCGTCGAAAGACTGCGCGCCCAGGCTTATCCTGTTCACCCCGGATGAGACCAGAACCGCCAACTTCTCCGAGCTCAATGTTCCCGGGTTCATCTCGACCGTCCATTCCGCGGGACACGGCTGCGTCATTCTCGGAAAAGACGGCTCGGCGAGACGCCTCGCCCCACCATTTTGGCCACAATAGGCCTTGGGTAGGGCGAGTCCTCCGGACGAGCCGCCGAGAATGACGCAGCCCTGTTCCGCGGGGTTATCAATTGCAACGCGGCGATGGATCATCCGGCAAAGCCTGTCGAGTTGATTCACCGAGAGAACCGAGGGCGTGCCGCCGCCTATGTAGATGGTTTCAGATTCAATGTTGTATTGCGCCAGCTCGCGTTCAAGCGCGACGAGGAAGCGGTCGGCCAGGTCCGGATCGTAGAGAATGGAATAGAATGCGCAATAGCCGCATTTCCCGTCGCAGAAAGGGATATGAACGTAGAGCCCGTTGCTATTGTTTTCGCCGCGCATCGAGCTCTTCCAGCACGGAATCGGGCACGTTCAGGGAGCCGAACCCGCGCCCCATCTTCACATCCGGCATGGGGGCTCCATGAAAATCGCTCCCGCCGGTCATAATCAGGTTGAATTTCAGGGCTATGGTCCTGTAGATTTTGATCTGCTTGGCGTTCTGGTGCGGGTAATACAATTCGAGGCCGTCGAGCCCCGCCGAAACGAGGTCGGCCACGATCGCTGTGAGCGCCTCCTTACCCTTACCGATGGTGAATGGGTGCGCCAGCACGGCGAGGCCGCCGGCCTCCCTGATCATCTCGATGCCCTGGTGCGGGGTGAGCCTCTTGCGATTCGCATAAGCCGATTTCCCTTTTGCCAGGAACTTGTCGAAAGCCTCCTCCCTGTTCTTCACATAGCCCCGCTCGACCAGAGCCTGCGCGAAGTGGAGTCGGCCCACGTTGTCGCTTCCCGCGTAGGCTGCCACCTCGGACATCGTAAGGGCGAGCCCCATCCCGTTCAAGCTCTCGAGAATCTTCTTGTTGCGATACTCGCGGTTGCTTCTAATTCCCGAAAGGTGCTTCTGCAGCGGCGCGTTCCCGTGATCCACGAAGTATCCGAGCATGTGCATAGCGTCGCCGCCCTCGCCCTCGACGCTGATCTCCACGCCGGGGAGGCCGCGCATCCCGCGCTTCGCGCACGAAGCCAGGAAGGGGGCAATGCCGTCAACGCTGTCGTGATCGGTCAGGGCAATGGCGGTGAGCTTCTCGATGCCGGCCTCGACCACCAGTTGATCCGGCGTCATACTCCCGTCGGAAAAAACCGAATGCATGTGCAGATCTATCATTTCAAGGGTAACCTTCGCTTCGCCCTGCTTGCGCGTACACGCAGGCAAGTCGGTTGCCTTTCGGAAAAGAGTATTTTGCCACGAAGAGTCACAAAAATACACAAAAAAGGGAAATTAATGATAACGCCTTCAATCCAATCTGTCATTTTCCTTTGGAGCCGGCCGTCCCGGCCGGACAGACAAAACGCCGTTTTCCCGTACGGCGGAGACCGCCGTCTCC
>JAGYMT010000429.1 GCA_018400335.1 Kiritimatiellia bacterium
AGAACACTTTCAGCGAAGCTGGCTAGTGCCTCATTGTTGAGAAACCGCCATGAAAAACAAGAAAACTATGCGCCGCTTACCAACCGATCACCCTCTCCCTCTGGGAGAGGGCAGGGCCTGCCTGCCGCGCCAAGGCACGCGGCGCAGGCAGGGGTGAGGGTTGGCGAAGCCATTAGTTACGATATACCCGTCACTGCGGCCATAGAAGCACGCGGACTTGAGACCGAATCGGCGCTGAGGGATGCATTGTCCAGCCTGGCGCTGACGACAGATTGCCGCATTGCCGTGCGAACACAGGAGTCTTTCCTTACGAGCCTGGATGGCGTCTATGCCGCCGGCGCGGTCGTCAACGGAGGGGCTTCCGTGCCTCAGTGCGCGGTTGAAGGCATGATGGCGGCCGACGAAATTGACGCCGCGCTTGCGGACAAGATGGGAAGGTTCACTGACAAAACAGTTTTGTCTGGCATTCCCGCCGACAACCTCTAAAATTTATCACAGTCTTGCGGAGTAGCAATCTGGGATCATCCTGCCCGTGCGCTTGCTACTCTGCAAAGTGGCTTCGCTACGAAGCACGAGCCGCGCGCGGGCAAGCAAGAATGCCTTATCTTCATAGAATCAGACAGTTTGTTTTTTTCCAGCGCTTATTGAACAACGAAGTGATAAACAAGAATGTCGGCGATGAATCTTCAGCATCGAATCAAGAATGAATACGGACGCTGCGTCGAGCCGCAGGTGACAGTGAAGAGGCTCGAAGCGCTCTTGGCGCCGAAGTACGATTACTGGATTCACGAGGAGGAAGTCGCCCCTCGCCTTCACTGGTCCGCGCTCTTCATCGAGGACATGGAATTCCGTTCCATGGGCAAAGGGATCAATGCGTTGCAGAGCCGCGCCGGAGCCCTGGCCGAGGCGGCGGAATGGTTGACGCCTCTTGACACCGAAAGACTTCCCGGCTATGTGGCTGCGCGGCAGGATGAACTTGAGGACGTGCTTCCAATAGAAGAGCTTCTCTCGCACATCGCCAACGCCACCCCGCCGCTTCTCGATCATGTGAAGTCGCTTGATATCGCCATGCACTGGGTGGACGCATGTTCGCTGGTTGACGGCGGACAAATCAAGGTGCCGATCGAGTACGTCAGAATGATCAACGGTCCCAACGGAAAGGCGGCGGGCAATTGCATCGAGGAGGCCATCGTCCACGCCGTGAACGAGGTGTTCGAGCGGCGCGTTCATATCACCGTGCTCAAGAACAGGATGACGGTTCCCACGATCATACCGGAGACGGTGCACCATCCCGTCATACGCGAACAGATGGACTTCATGCGCGACCGGAACATCGAGGTCACGATCAAGGACCTCACCATGGGCGGGGTGATGCCGTGCGTGGGAGCGTATTTCAAGGATCGCTCGATTCCTGATGAATACCAGTTTCATCATGCCTTCAAGGTCGGCGCCTCGTTCAACCGTGAAGAGGCGCTCATTCGCGTATTCACCGAGTACGCGCAGGGACGCAAGCGCGACGAGTTCAACCCAGCCTCGGCTTCCGAGCTGAAGAAGGTTCTCGCGCCGGATTTCCGAGCGCTCCGGTCATGCGACGAAGCATGCGACAACTTCCTCTCAACCTTTATGTTCGGATTTGTGCCGTGCCGGGACGCCTCTTTTCTCGAACAGGGAGAGAGAATAGCTTTTGATCCGGGCGTCGGATATGATGACTGTCTTGACGACATAGCCCGCGCTCGCGAGATATGCGAGCTGCTTGGCAGGGATTTCGTGGTTGTTGACATGTCCGATCCGAGCGCCGGCTTCTCCGTGGCGCAGGTCGTGATTCCGGGCTACTCGGATGTTCTGCCGTTCCATCCGCCATCCAGCCCGGGCTTGTTCAGGCACATCACCCGCACCGACGTGTTGAAGATGTATGGGTGAGCAAACGTCTCGGATCGGCGAGTTTTCCATCCCTGAAGATCACGCCTTCCTCCGCCAGCATTCTCCTCTTTTCAGCGATGGCTTTGCCGGAGCGGAAGCCCCTGAAGCCGCCGATGCTCAGGTCCGATGCTATCACCCGGTGGCACGGCACTGAAGGGGCGAGAGGATTGCGCTTCAGAGCCTGTCCCACGGCGCGGGGCGATCCGCACCCAATGACCCCGGCGAGCGAGGCGTAGGTGGTGACGCGTCCGCGGGGGACGCCGCGCGAGCAATTCTAATTTTGGCCGCCCGAAACAATGACGGCGTGCTCGGAAAGCCCGCCCCACCTGTTTTGTGCACTGTTTTACGGCTGTTTTCCCGGTAGGGAGGGCTCTCCGAGCGCGCCGTTCCCATAGGTATCAGCCATAATGCGAATTCCTGACGCCGCGCAGCGCGTTGTAGACGCG
>JAGYMT010000043.1 GCA_018400335.1 Kiritimatiellia bacterium
TACAAGGATTTCTTCGCGTTCATCCTGCCGCCGGACATTCCGCGCATCGGCGTGACCAAAGTGGGACAGGCTTCCAGCCTGTCCAAAGACACGGGCAAGATGCCCGTGCAACTTTCCAGGACCTACCGTTTCGACGTGTCGGAAGCCCGCTCGATGAACACCGGTGGGAAGATCGTGAACGTGCAATGGGACTTCGATTTCCGGGATGGTATATTCTCCGCGACGCAGGGCTATCAGCTTTGCCGGAAGGAAGTCCAGAAATCTCGCGCCAAGACGCAAAGACGCAAAGGGGAGAGCTTGGAAGAGAACTCTTCCGGCGGGTTCGAGGGTGACATGACCGTTGAATACACGTTCGAGGACATTCATCCAGGATCGGAAGTATCAATCGCCTGCCGGGTGCAGGACGATCTCGGCGGCGAAGGTATGAAGGCGATGAAGTTGAAGGTGGAATAGGAGGAAACCTATGACTTGGAGACTGAGAAAAGACCCGCATGGACTGTTGGCCAGACCGCCTGTACCACGGCCACCGAGACCGCCGCAAGCGCCAAAGCCACCCAAACCCCCGAAACCGCCGAAGCCCCCAAAACCACCGGCACCGCCCGGATACCAATACTACTGGAGAGACAAATGAACGAGCGTGCGGAAGGCGGGGCCACAAGACCGTTTCATCAAGGAAGTTTCGTCGGCAAGCAGAATCGTCAAGGACAATACTATGAGTTCTTTCGGCTTTGATACGGCTTACGAACGGCTTGCGAAAATCCTTCCCCAACTTACTGCCCTTTCTGGCGCTGAAAATGAGGCCGCCACGCGTCTCCGCGCAATTGATGTCACGCTGTTCGACGTTCTCGATTGGCAACGGGAAGAAGTCGACCCGGAATCCTACTGCAGGGCACAGGGCTATGCCGACTACGTGTGCAAGATTGACGGTCGTGTTGTTCTCGTTATCGAAGCCAAAAGGGCGGGTACGACGTTTGTACTACGCACCGACAAACTCGAAAATCGCCCTTATTCTTTCGGGTTTCTCGCACAGGAATCGAGGGACGCCGCTGACGCGCTACAGCAAGCCATTGGATACGCCGCCACCATTGGTGCGCGCTACGTAGCCATTACGAACGGGAGCCAATGGCTTCTTGCCATGACCTATGTCGAGAGTCGCGAACTGGACGAGCGCCTTGTTTATGTCTTTGAGTCGTCAGATGCGATAAAGAGCAGATTTAGGATGTTCTGCGACTGCTTCGCCAAGGCGCAGATGGGGTCATGCCGAGTTGACAGCGACCTGCTGGGGTTTGTGCAGAAACCGCCACCGCCGAAGCTTTCCTCCCGCATTCCGGGATACCCCTTGGCCGGAACGCGTAACGTCTTCAGGAATGAACTGTCATACATCTTGAACTATGTCTGGCAGGTAATGAGCCAGGACGAAGGCTCAAAGGAGTTCATACACAACTGCTATGTCAACCCGCAATCGCACGAAGACGCGATAGCGCTTGTTCGTGAACTGCTGACGAAAAGGCACTCCGAGGATGCCATCCTTGTAGAGAGCGAGGTTGTGGGAATCGACTCGCTCCTACAGAGACTGGCGCAGTTGCCAACAGCTCGCCCGTTTGTAATCCTCGGAGAAATAGGCCGGGGAAAGACATCCTTCCTCAAGTACCTGAGGCATGAGGGGGCGGCCGATCTCCTGGCAAACTACATCCAGATTGACATCAATTTCCTAGATCGCCCCGACGAGCCGGGTCAAGTCCCGAAGTACATCTACGATGAGATAGAGAATCAGCTTTTGGCCAACTACGGAGTCGACGTCAGGGAGGACAGATTCGTTCGGGGTGTTTTGCACCGAGAACTGATGCGCCTTCGCCGCACTCCTGAGGGCCAGGCGTATCAAGGAAACTCTGAGAAATTCAGAGAGTACGAACTTGGCGAAATTCAACGGCTCTTGGCAGACCGGCACGCGTACTTCGTCAGGGTGTTTTATCATTTGAAGGAGGGCCGCAGGCGCTCCCTAGCCCTATTCCTCGACAACCTCGACAGACGTGAGCCGGCTTTCCAGGAAGAGGCGTTTCTGAAGGCGTCAGCCCTCGCGCGAGATTGGGCGTGTCTTGTCTTTGTGAGCCTTCGCCCAGATACGTTCTACAGGTCGCGTGAGAAAGGAGTTTTGGATACTATCGCTCCGCTAACGTTTACGGTTTCCCATCCTGATTTGTCCCTCGTCCTGAAAAGGCGTTTCGCGTACGCGAAAGAAATCGCGGAAGGCAAGCGATTGTGTGGAACCGTGATGCCGGATGGTTCCGGGGGGAAGGTGGGACTTGAACTGCCCAAAGTCGCGGCCATCTTCGGTTCATGCGAGTTCGCAGCATGGAAGCGGCATGGCATGATCCCCATGTTGGAAGCTGCGTCTAACGGTAATATCCGCCGGATGCTGGATTTCGCCCGTGCAACCTTGTGCAGTGGGCATCTTGACACAGGCAAAATCGTCGAGGCGATTGAGAAGGATGGCCGCTACCGCATCCCCGACTATGAAGGTATCAAGGCGCTCTTGTATGGGGAGTATCTCCATTTCGATCCGAGTGAGTCCCCGTTCGTGAATCTGTTTGACATCATGCATGCGGACGCACGCGAGCATTTCGCTTGCCTGGCAATTCTCCAGCAGCTCGACAGAATACCTTTTGACGGCCCCACGAATGGGTATGTTGGCAGGGTGTACCTGGCTGCCTATTTGAACTCAGTCGGCATTTGCTCTCAGGCATTCGAGAACTGCCTTTCCCGTCTGGAACAGAAGCAGCTGATTCGGCGATTGATCCCGGACACAGAAACGCCGCATGAGAAGACCCAGTTCCGCATCACCTCCTTGGGCAGATTCCATCTGTTCAACCTGGCTCCTTCGTTTCAGTATATTGATGCTGTCACGGTGGATACACCAGTTCTGGATGACTCCACGCGCAAGCAGATCACGGACACAAGCATGACCTCCGAGCGCGTGGCGCGGACCTCCGCCTTTCTTACCTATCTGGACAAAGCCGTGGAAAGCGTAGCAGACCAAGGAGTTCGTGATCTGTGGCGGGAAATCTCACAGATGGCATGGAAGAGCGTCAGGCAGGTGAGATTCTGAGGATGGCTCTATGTTCGACTCGTTCTACGGCGAAACACTGAAAGCTTATCAGAACCGAGCGGCCGGCGTGATTGGGTCCCTGGCGGTGCCGGACCGGGTATGGTGGCAGTCGATGTTGGAGATGGGCAATGCTTGAGCCGAAGTTCCAGATCACGAATGAGATCACGGCTGCGTTGACCGCCATTGAGCGGGCGCGCGGGTTTCTGGAGGCAGCAACGCTTTCGGAAGACTGGATACGCCGCATGGCGGACCGGGCGCTGGTACTGGAAGCGCACCACACAACGCATATCGAGGGCACGAAGCTGACGCTGGAGCAGGCCGAAAAGCTGCTCGCCGGCCAGGCGGTGCCCGAGGCCGACCCGGACGACGCCAGGGAGTTGCTCAACTACCGGGAGGCGTTCGAGTTCGTGAGCGGCTATCTCGGAGATGGCGGACCAGTTACCGAAGGGTTGATCCGCGAGATTCACAAGCGATTGGTTGCCGACGTTCGCGGGGGGAGCGCCAGGCCCGGCGAGTACCGCGCCGTGCAGAACTACGTTGTGAACTCAGCCACGGGAGAAACCGTGTACACGCCGCCCCCGCCGGGCGATGTGCCGGCGCTCATGCGCGAACTGGTGGAATGGCTGAATCTGGAGACGGGTATTCATCCGGTTCTTGTTGCCGGCATCGGCCAGTTTCAGCTTGTCCATATTCACCCTTTCTGCGACGGCAACGGACGATCGTCCCGACTGCTTTCCACGCTGTGCCTCTATCGGTCTGGTTACGACTTCAAGCGGCTGTTCACCATCAGCGAGTACTATGACCGCGACCGCGCGGCTTTCTACTCGGCGATTCAGAGCGTTCGAGAGGCCGCATTGGATATGACCGGCTGGTTGGAGTATTTCGCGGACGGCCTCCAAACGCAGTTGGAGGAAGTCAAAGGACGCGGGAAGCTGGCCATCCGCGTGGACGTGGCCGGGTCGCGGTTCAGTCTGAACGAGCGTCAGAAGACGGCGCTTCTCCACATTCTGGAGAAGGGCGAGATAGACATCGCCGTGCTTCAAATCCTGCGACCGGAAACAAACAGGCGATCGCTCCAGCGTGACCTGAAGGCGCTGGTTGAACTCGGGCTTGCAAAGCCGTTTGGAGCCACGCATAAGCAATGCTACCGACTGGGAAGCAAGAAGATATGAAGACTTTGCGACAGGTTTACGACAAGCTTTGCGACAAGTTCGCGACGGGATTCGCGACGCATGAGAGAGGCCGTTGATGTTCAACTCGTTCTATGGCGAAACGCTGAATGCATACCAGAACTGGGTGGCCGGATCGTTCCGGTCCCCGGCGGTGCCTGACCGGGTCCGGGATTACCTGTTGCATCTGGCGGTGGAGTCGCCGGCGGGGAAATACCAATCGCTCTGGCCGCACCAGCGGGGGGCGGTCCTTCGCGCGATCTTCGCCCATGAACTGCTGCAGCCGCGCGATGCGGGATGGAAAGACCTGCTGCTAAACGTGGTCACGGGCGGCGGCAAGACGACGATTATTGCGGCGATCATGGCCTATCTGCGGGTTTGCCACGAGGTGCGGTCGTTCCTGCTGCTGTCGCCGAATACCATTGTCCGGGAGCGCTTGAAGACGGACTTTGAGAGACCGAGCCGGGACGGTTCCGTCTGGCGGCGGTTCAATCTGTTCCCGCCGGAGTTCGCGCATTACGTGCATGACATGACCTTGCACGTTCTCCAGCCGGGTGCCGGAAGCGCGGGCATCCGAAGCGCCGCCGTGACGCTGGCCAACATCCATCAGCTTTACCACACGTCGAGCGCGCAGGGGGCGGAAAATCTCGGCGTGATCCTGAACCACCTTGGCCGGATTGCCGTTTTCAACGACGAGGCGCATAACACTGTTGCCCCGAAATATGACGAGATTCTTGATTTGCTGTCGCAGTCCGGAAAGACGGTCATGCGCGTGGACACGACCGCGACGCCCGACCGCGCGGACGGCGAGAGTCCGCGAAGCCGGATGATCTGCCTCTACGGAATCAAGGAGGCGGTCAAAGACGGGATCATCAAGACTGTTTATGTTTGCCAGCCGAATATCAAGACGGTGGAACTCACCTACACGGATACGGAGACCGGCCAGGTTGTCCGCGTGGAAGAAGTCCCGTGGGAGGAGATTGACGCCAAGCAGATTCCGGCGACCAAGTGGGTGACGAGTCCGAAACCGCTTCGCCAGCAGTTGGAAATGGCGAAGCGGCGCTGGATGGAGCAAGTTAAACGGGCCGGGGGGGAAGGTTATCCAATCGGCGGAGAGCGAGAAGACCGGCGGGCAGGCGAAATGGCGGCGCTACGAGACACAGGAAGGCGGGCGATACCGGCCGATCCTGTTCGTTGTGGCGGTGAGCATCAAGGACGCCTACAACGCAAAGCGGGTTCTTGAGGAAGAACTCGCCCTAAAGACCTTTGTGATTGCCTCGAAAGATGAAGAAGAAACCGACATCAGCCCGGACCAGCGCAAGGCCGAATTGAAGGTTGCCATGACCATCGGCACGGACGCCGACGAGGAACGGCACAGCGCGGTTGTGAGCGTGCTCATGTTGCGCGAGGGGTGGGACGTGAAGGCGGTTTCGGTCATTGCGCTGCTTCGCAAGTTTTCCTCAAAGGTCTACGGCCAGCAGGTCATCGGGCGCGGACTCCGCCGCGTGTTTCCCCGGAAGGAAGACGAGAAGGAACGACTGATTGTTGTTGACCATCCGAAGCTGGATCACGAATGGCTCTGGCAGATGATTGACGCCTACGTGAAAACGGATGTCGGCATACAAGAGGAACTTGACCTCGACGAAGGGCTTGAACAGCCTGAAGAAGTGGACGCCAGCGAAGACGCAATCGAGATTCCCGAACCACAGGACGAAGGCGAGGAAATCGAACTGCCTGAACCGGAGGAGATCGAAGACGCGCCTTTGGGCCAGGACTGGACCGAATACCTAGCCGCAGTTCAGTATCCGCGAGAACAAATAGCTGTCACCCGCGAGGAGCGAACCGGTGAAAGCGAGCGCGATTTGACCGGGACGGGCTTCGTGACCACGGTTGCCTATTCGGATGCGGAGAAGCAGACCGCTACGGAGTTCATCCCCCCGAAAGAAACCATTCCGCTGGATCAACGGCAGAAGGAGCTTTGCGATCAGCTTTTCGATTTGACGGTTGAAGTCCTGTTCAACAACGGCCTGCCCATGAGCGGACGGGCTGTGATTTACAAGGTCTTGCTGAGCCACATCAGCGACAAGTTCCTTGCCGGCCAGACCATCGGTCAGTGCGGGACAGAATCGCAGTTACTCTTCCTGCAAGACAGCCTGCACTATGTCCGCCGGGTATTTGACCGGCGGGAACTGTTGAAGGCGATCCTCGACAAGCCACCGGAAACATGAGCGAGAAGGGCATACTGCACGACCTGAAACGCGGGACGCGAGCAAGCGAACCCTACGATTCCACATGGGAACGCGACTACATGCTCTTGCTCGACGCCGACGCGACGGTCAAACGCTGGGAGCGTTGCCGCTCCCTGAGGATCTCCTACACGAAAGCCAACGAAAAGCTTGGTCGGTACAACCCGGATTTCATTGTTGAGCGGGAAGACGGTCAGAAGGAATTGCACGAGGTGAAAGGCGGTCACTTGCTGGCCGACGCGGACACGCAACGCAAATTCGCGGCAGGGGAGGAGTTTTGCCGGAAGCGGAAGATGGTCTTCAAGGTCATCACGAGGCGGCGGTAATGGGGCATTACCATCAAGGGTGGTCGAAGGGCTGGAAGAAAAGCACGCGCGGCGCGGTAGGCGAGTGGTTCGATTCGTACTGGGAAGTTCAGTACATGAGCGAACTCGACCGCGACCCAATGGTGTTGCGCTGGACACGCCATCACAACTTGAAGATTCCCTATCGCAAATGGTGGGGCGGGCAAGGACGTTACGAACCGGACTTCCTCGTTGAGATTGCGGGCGGCGAGAAAGAAATCAGGGAAGTCAAAGGGGAACACCTTTTCCGGGACGCAAACACGGCACGGAAACTGGCCGCAGGCGAAACGTTTTGCCGGACGCGTGGCATGAAGTTCCGCGTTGTGACCAAGTCCTTTGTGAATCCCGAATTGTGGACCCCGGAAAGCAACGTGAGGATTGAAGCACCGTCACCTTCTACACCGCTGCCAGAGGCTTCAAAGACACGCGAGCCGTCCGGCTGTCTCGGGCTCGCGGCGGCGATTGTTGCCGTTGTCGGGATGATGGTGTGGCTGGGGATGCGGGCGGTTCTGTGAAACCGGCATACCGTATCGTTTCGCTGGACGGGTTGACTGTAGACTGCACTCCCCGCCCCGACTGAGTTGAGATTCGAGCGGCTTCGCTCAAAAGCTAAGCCGCGGCACGCCGGGCTTTCCTTCTTCTCGCCCCCTTGCAGATGATTCTCGCGAGGGATTTCCGCGTCTCGCCCGTTTATATGTGAACGGGGCGGATGTCCCCAGCCGGTCAACCCAATCCGAATGAAGGCAGCGAGGATGCGGTTTTACAGGAAGACGACAGGTAATCGTGTTCAGCAGGGAAATCCGGATGATCGGGGACGGGCATGGAATTTCATGCTCTTAACGGATTTATGCATGGCACAACGCCGGATCGAAAGCGGAAAAGGCAGGGCGCCCGCATCGGTTTCAGCAGGTCGGGGGCTGGAAACCGGGGGCGCTCATCGGTATGCTGATTGTCGCGCTTGTGCCCTTGCCGGGCGCCGACTCGATATCAAGCCGTCCCCCCATTCCCTCCAAACGCTGATGGATGTTGAACAGGCCAAACCCGCCGTGCCGGTCATTGTGTGCTGTCGTCCGCGCGGCATCAAAACCTTTTCCGTTGTCCACCACTCGAATCGTCAGGGCGCCGTCGAGGCAACCCGCGAAGACGCTGAGTTCGCATGGACCGGCATGCTTCAATGCATTCATGATCAGTTCCCGAACGGACTCGAACACGAAACCGCGAAGCTGGGGTGACAGCGGCTGGTCGCGTCCGTCGTCTTCGACAACTATTTGTGTTCCGTGCTTCTCCTCGAGTTGCCGGGCGAGGTCGTGCAGAGCCGGAATGAGTCCCAGCTCGTACAGCAGGGCGGGAGTGAGGTCGTACATCACCATGCGGCATTCCTCAATGGCCTGATCGAGCAGCGCTTGAACCCGGCGCAGCTTGTCGGACTCGTCATCGAGGTCGGCTTCGTCCAGCGGCTTCACCATGGATCCCAGGTGGATGCCGGACAGGGACAGATTTTGAACGATTGTGTCGTGGATATAACGCGAGATTCGCCAGCGGTCTTCCTCTTCGACCGTCGCGAGCCGTTCCGCAAGGTCCCGCAGACGTTGCTGGTAACGGATGGCTTCCGCCTCCATCTCGCGGCGACTGGTGATGTCCGTTCCGACGCAGAGAATCTCGACCACATTCCCCTCTTCGTCCCGCACCGGCTTATTGGCCCAGTGCACCCAGACCCGCCGCCCGTCCTTGCACATGTTCTCGTTCTCGTTGATCGCGTAAAGGTCGGGATGAGCCATGACCTCCCGCACCAGCTCGCGGAGGTCGCGGCCCTCTGAGTCCATCTCCGGAACTATCGTGCCCACCACGCTCCTGCCAAGCGCTTCGTCGTCCTGGAATCCAAAGAACTGCCGGGCATACTCGTTGAAACGGCCTGCAGGCTTTAGTCCCACCAGGTGGCGCCGCGGTCCGGCTGCTCGGGATAATCAAACGGCTTCTCGAACACCTCGAACGGCTCGCCGGTTGCCGCCACCCTCCGGAAAATGACCTCTTTTTCCGCGTGGGGATAGAGGGCAAAATGATTCTTGCCGCTGAAGAACGCTATGTCTTTTCCGCTCATCCTGGCATAAGTACGGTTGACCCGGACGAAATTGAAGGCCGGATCAAGATTAGCTATCGCCAGATGCGTGTCGTCAAGAATTTTCGCAAGCAGCTCGTTGGTTGCTTCCAGTGTCCTAGTTCACCCATTCCTCGCTCTTCACCTTCCCGTCAAGAGAAACCACGATGCACTTGAGCGGGATCTTCCTGCTCGCCGCGGCAATGGCCTCCCGGGCTAGATTCAGCAGACCGCGGCAGCAGGGCACTTCCATTATCATCACGGTCAGGGTGTTGATCTTTGCGTCGTCTATCAGCGAGCGGAGCTTTTCGAGATAGACATCCTGATCGGAATCGAGCTTGGGACACGCGATCGCAAGCGCCTTGCCGTCAATCATTTGAATCGCGCCCTCCGGACAGTTCGGTATGCAGAGTCCGCAGCCCGTGCATTTCTCCTCGTCTATCTTTATGATCTTTCTTTTCATTTTGTTTCCTCCAACGCGGGCTTGCCCACAACCCAGGAACGGCGTGCTCGGAGAGCCCGCCCTACCGTTTTCCCGTACAGGTGGGGCGGGCTCTCCGAGCACGCCGACAAACTTTCTCGACATT